>JBBQCR010000100.1:0-10375 GCA_038318935.1 Phycisphaerales bacterium | reverse complement strand
CGCCTTCTCTTGCGACCTTGACGGCACGGATGCCTGATGGGTCGGCGCTCCGCACGGAACGCCGTCACCGCAAGGATGCTCCTGCGCCAAGGACGGCGCGGACCCCAGCGGCGAACTCCTTCCGCTTCGACGTTGCTCACTCTCCCGGGGAGTCCTGGCCCTGCCTCGGTCAGGCTCCCCCGTTTTTCTCCGCATTCGGAGCTCCTCCTATGCGACCGCGCCGGACCACCCTTCTCACCTCGCATCGACTTTCAACGCCGCACGGCAATGGCCCCAACCGGGACGCCACAGGTTCCACCCCTGGCAGCGGTGGGTTCCTGAACCACTGGCTTCTGTCGCTCGCTCCGTCGCTGCGAGCGATCATCTTCTCAGGGATCGCCTGCGAGGCCGCCCGACGGGCCTCCGACGATCCGTTCGGTTCGATCGCAAGCCAGGCCGCGGAACTACTGGTTGCAGCCTGCGCGGAGGCCCACGGACTGTCGGTCGGCGAACTTCGGGCGCTGGTGCCGAGCATCAACAGCGAGTGTCGTCAGCGCGTGCGATCGTCGCTCCGGTCGGCGTAGGTTCCGCGTCCGTCGGTGTTCCAGCGACGGGCGACCGTCACTTCGGCCTGGGTGCCTGAGCCCCCGCCTGTGGCAGAGCATCCAACTGGTTCACGAAGCGGGCTCGCGATGCCTGCTCAAACGCCGCTCGCAGCGGCAGGATCGACGGACAGCGACCTTCCAACTGATACGACCGCTTGCCCCGCGGATCGCCTTTGGGCATGGCGAACTCGACTGTCGTAAAAATCATTTCGTCGCCATCGACGAGTTGCGGCTCGCAGGTTGGCGGGCCGTCAAAGATGCCCGACGCCCGCGCCGCGCCAACAATCGCCGCGATCTGCTCTGGCGTAGCGACGCCCTTCCAGTCGGTCTGATCGAGTAAGGCCGCACGTCCGCTGCCGATGCGGAGGGTGCCGTCGGGATCGAGTTCGTAACGGCGATGCCGCGACTCCTTGATGTCCCGCTCGATGTAGGCCAAGCCGATCCCGCCCGTCGGCGAGTCGGCGTCGCCGGAGGTTACGACCTTGGTCGGGGCACCCCCGCACGCGGCGAGCGTGGCGAGCACAATCGCGAGGAAAAGGAGGGCGAGGGAGGGACGTGCCGTCGGAAGCATGACCGTGTGCTCCAAGACCGTGTGCGCCCTGATCATGTGCGCCATGATCGTGTGCGCCATGATCGGGGACTTAGGGAATGACCATCGGGCGAAAACGAGCGTAGGGATCGGGACCAAGGTCGTACCGTCGCGGCATGACCATCGTCTCGGCCGCCGGATCGTCGGTGGCCCATGCGAGGAGCGCCAACGAACGGCCCACGCGGGTCATCGCAGCATCGGTCGAGTCGCCATCGGTGCGCCGCACAAACGTGCCGATCTGCCCTTGGGCCCGCACGGTGAGAATGGTCAGCACCGTCGTGTTGGTCGGGGCGAGGAGCGCGGGATTTCCCTCAAAGTCAGCGGCAGTGACTTCCGCGAACCCCGTCTGCTGCAACACCAACCAGAGGTCGCTCATCGATTCGCGCGACAGGCGACGAACAAGACCGGGCCGCGTCAGCACGGTGATCGATCTGCCGTTGTCAGCGTGCAGCGAGCCATCGGGAAAGACGATGTACTTGCTGCGCACGAGTTGGGCTTCGCTGCGATTGCGCAGTTCCCATCCGGGGAGAATCGTCATGTCGATCGTGAGATCACTCGGCAACGGACCGAAGGGATCAGCGCTGGTAACAGCAGCAACCGGCTGAGCTGATGCCTCGGGCGTCCCGAGCTCGGTCGCGGGAGGCGTCGACTGGCAGCCGCACGCCAAGAGGACAACGACACCCACGCAGAGGCGGGCACCGAACCACCGGTTCGCACGATCGGACATGGCGAAGAGAGTACCAGCGGCTGCGGATTCGCGCGAGGCGACGCCGAGAGCGGACAGGTGGGAGGAGCCGGAAGCGGAGTTGGAAGCGGAGTTGGAAACGAGTCTGGCTTCCATGAGGCCGAATTCTCTGAGGCCCACCTCAGCGGCGCACCGCGCTCACTCGCCCGTCACGCCAGAGCGATGGGCCGAAAGTTCGTGGTCGGTAGCTTCGGTCGACCGGAAGATGGCGGCCTGCGGCGTTTGCGAACCGCTGCCGATGACGGCGAGCACTGCGACCCACACCCTGCGTAGACGAACGCTCGCCCGAACAACCGAAGACTCTGCCCCGCGAACGACTCGCGAGGATGCCGCACGCCCGCTAGTAAGGTAGAGCGCCTCGCGAGGCGATCTGCGCGACTGACGTGACTGCGATCGACGGCACGATTCGAGAGTGAAGTCTTGGCGACGGCGCCGCGAGATGGGAGAATCGCCCGAGGTTTCACGGCGAGGGTGGTTTGAAGGTGGGTGTCTACTATGAGCGTCCCGCGCTCGTGGAGCGCAGATCTCCGCGATCAGCCGCACGAACGAGTTGTTAGCCGACATGGATCAGACGCCGATGTCGACAATTCGGGCATTGGACGCGATCAGGAGAAAAGCTCGGTGGAACGGAGCGACCGTGACACTCCGGAGGTCTAAGCCGTCGAGGTCGAATGCGCCAGAAATCCGAAAGTCGGGGAGGGCAACGAGCAGCCAGTGTGCGGCAAATCGATTCGCGTACCTCGGTAAGTCCTCTGCCTTGCGTCGGATGGTCGCGGCGACGCGCGTTGGATCGAGCGGTGGAAGAAACCCGGCATCGTTGACGCCCCACTTCGGTGCTTTGAAGGACGGTGACCAGCGTATGCCGATGGCAACGACATGTGGCGGCAGTCTGTCGTACGATACGTAAGTCGATCCGCGAACTGTCGAAGTGTCGGTGTTTGCCAAGTGTTCTGACACTGCCGCGACGATGGCGATGACTAGCGAATCAATCGCCTTCGAAGGCAACTCCAACTGCGGCGCGAAATGAACAGAGTACTGCGCTGGTAACAGCAACTGATCAGCCGCTCGGTGCTGTGCACGACGAGCGATGTCGCCCGTCAACGACTCATATTGCTGTCGAAATGGAACTTCGGTTCCGTCAGGACGACGCTCAGCCCGATCACGAGCGTCGCGTTGATATAGCTCCGTAACTTCAAGCGACGTGGACCCCACGGCAAAGTCCGGTGGGTCGCTGTCTCTTGAGAATTCGTTACGGGGGATCTGATCGCCGAGGAACGTAGCGAGCGATTGAGCGTACGACTCTTCTCGAATGGCCTTGGAAGGTTGAAACTTCATGGTTGGTTACCTAGCGGTCGTCAGACTCAATCCAACTCCTCCCCCTCCCCCACGCTCACAAGCTGTTTAAGTTCCACCGGGTCGAGCTTGAGCTGGCGGTTTATCCAAGCTTCGCGTGCCTGTGGGTCGGCGGCGATCCTGCGCTCGATCGCGACCGTTTCGTGGTACTCGCGGGCTTCGGCGCGAAGCGTCCATTGGGCGTCGATGCCGATCGTCTCGATCTCCCCGCGAAGTTCCGCGATACTGGCCCGAAAGAACTCCTTGCGGTGGTTCACCTTGTTGATCTGGTTGATCAGTAAGTGTTTATGCAGGCGTATCTCGAGCGATGGTGCGTCATCACTCAGGATCATCGCGTGCACGTCGAAGTCGAACGGCACACTCGCATCGCTCAACTCCCAAATCCGGTCCATCGGATCGAGACGACGGGTAAGGCCGATCTTGTAGACGTCCTCGCCAAACGAACCGACGTTCGAGATGATGTAGACGAACCCACGCTTGGTCTGCTGGGCCATCGAGATTGCCCGCTGCCCACGCTCTTCGGCCTCATGGAGCCTTGCCGTCAGTTCAGTGAGCTGCGACTCGTACTTTGCCCGCTGGGAGTCGCTGGCGGCTTCCGCCTGTGCCTGCGCTTTCGCGAGTGCGGCCCGCAAGACGTCCTCTTCCTTGGCCGACTCCTTGATCGCCCGCTCAAGCTCGCGCCTGACCTTTTCCTCTTCTCGCATCTGGTCGCGGATCTGACGTTGCTGCTCGGCGTCCTGCCGCTTGAGTTCGTGGGCGACAGATGCGCAGCGCAGCTCTGCACGTCGTGCCTCGAGATACTCTGCAGAGATGTGGGCGTCACGAAACGCGCTACCGTAGTGGTTCACGATTCCGAAGGCGTCATCGAGCTCCTCGTTGAGCTTGCCGAAGTTGTCGTACCGGACGCGAGCGAGGATCGAGTCGACCTTGCCGTTGAATGCATCGAGGACGAAGCGGATCGCCGCTTCCTTTCGGTTCGCCTCGACGTAGGAACAGGCCGCCGCTCGCTGGTCTTTGACGATGACTTTAGAAGTCGTCCTCGCCTGCTTGAGCTTGGCGCCAGCATCCGCGTGCGAGAACTCGTCAGCGAGATCGTCGAGCAGGCTCGCCGCCGGAACGAGGTACTCATCACCATAGCCATCGATGCGATTCTTCATGGCGATCGCTGCCCGCGTACATCGCTCGATATCACGCTTCGCTTCCGCCGCCGACTCAACCGCCGTTGCAAGATTGGACATCGCCTCTTGGACAATCGTCGCTGCCTGGCTTTTCGCCGCCACCAGTGTTCGACTGGCATCACTGGCTGCGGCTTCGACCCGCTGCCGATAGGCTGCGTCAGCCGATTCGCGCAGGATTCTGGCGTCGCTCTCCGCTTGGGTCAGGGCCTCCCGGCCTCCAGCGATCAGCGCCGCCGCCTTCGCGGCGGCGTCAGCTACGCCTGACCAAGGTGAGAGACGCGCCACTTCCGTGCGAAGCCGCGTCGCCTCCACACCGAATTGCTCTGCATCGCTACGCAGTTGTTGCGACGTAGCCCACTCTCGGATTAGCACCACCAGCAGCGTGAGGCATCCGCCGACAGCGACGATCAAGAGCAGGAAGAGTAGGAAGAGCATGGTTGGTATCGCTCGGCTTCAGAAGCCTGAATCTGCCAGATTCGAGGCGGCCATCAATCCACATGCACACCGATCCGGCGCCAGAACACGGGCTCGGCGATCACCGGTATCCCCCACTTCTCAGCCTTTTCACGTTTCGCTGATTGGGTGTACTCGTCCGCGACGACGAGCAAGTCAAGCCTCTTTTTTGTCACCGCGTCATCGACAAGAAGGCCCTGCTTCACGGCAAGCTGCCCTGCACGGTCCTTGTCAATTCGCTTGCCTTGGATCGCAGCGTTCAAGTCGCCGGTGAAGCAGACGGTCTTTCCAACAAGTCCGGGATCGGGCGTCGAGTACAGGCCCGTTCTTGGACGACCGCCTCCCAACGCGGCCTGCGAGTCGACGATGAGGCGGTCGATTGAATCATCGGGATGACCCAGGAGCATCGCGAGCTTGTGCAGTTCGGTCCGCTCGATGTCACTGACGAAGCCGTCCGAAAGCGCATATGCAAGTACCTCATGGAGGTACTGATCATGAAGCTGCCGGACATTCTCGCCGCCGAGCCCAAGCCGAACGGCCGCCAAGTGAAGCTCATGAGCCTCCAGATCGTCAACCACCAAGTCCGCCACGGCCCGATTGAGCATCGCGAGGTACGCAATATTCGCAGCATCATCAGTCGGCGCAGACACTCGGTGGGCCAACTGAGTGACGATGTTGAAGAGGAGGCATGGTGCAGAACGCTGCTTTGCTCGGGACTCGTCTCTGGTGCACAGCGATCTCCCAGATGCATCGAAGGCCGGCCAATTGATCGGGGCCAACGGTCGAAGTTGCTCGCGGAGATCCGGATTCCTCTTGGTCATCGCGACGAGAAGTCGCGCCGTGGCCCTAGCGTCCTCCAGCGCACTGTGACCGACGCGCGGCGGCGCGACTGCGCACTGCTCACAACAGTCAGCGAGTTTCACGTGCCCGAACGGCCGCATGGTGCAGAAGAACTGAATTTCCGGCACCGATGCGTCCAGTCGACCGAACTCGCCTTCAAGCATCCACTTGTCGAATGAGGCGTTGTGGGCCGCCCAAACGCCGATGCCATCGAGCCAGTCGACGAACGTTGGGGCGATCTCTGCAAAAACGGGTGCATAAAGGACGTCTCTCGCGGTGACGCCATGCAGCCAAGTCGGACCAACATCACGCTCGGGATTGACCAGCGTCACGAACTCGCGGACGACGCGACCGCCCTCATCAAGGACGACTGCAGCAAGTTCCACAACTCGATCGGTCTTGGGGCTGTCTTTGCCAGTGGTCTCGATATCGACGACGGCGACGGGTTGTGGGAACAGATTGTGTCCTGCCATGCGGTCACTCCGTCGTGTACTTGGACGAGTCTCCCGTGAAGCAGACGGCAACGCTGGTCGTCGTGCAGGTCAGCGTGATCTCCGCGGCTCGATCGACATCAAGATCGTCGCCCCGGAGGCCCTGCCACATCGCGAGGTACCGAAGCGTTCCGAACCGCTTCTTAGTTTTCAATTCGTGGTCGCCGCCCCCCTTCCAAGGCAGAATGGGCAAGACGCCAGCCTTCGCCTGATCGGCAAGTTTTGGCGATTCGATCGCCGTCTCGCGACCTCGCTCCCAAGCTGCAATCAATCCACCATCACTTCCACGCCACCGATCTTCCCACGAGAGCTCGCGGCGGAGTGGCTCGGAGATGGATCGTCGGACGCTCACGGCTGGTTCGGTCATGCGATTAGCTCAAGCAGAACCCCGTCTCCGTTCGCCTGCCCCACACCGGCGATGCGCCTCGCCGGTCCATCGGTCCAGCCTCGCGAGCTGCGTGTTACGCGCTGCTGCAGTCATCACGCTTCATCACTAGGTAGTCCGAAGGGATATCAGTCTTAGCACATTTCCCGCGGCGGCGGGGCGTCGTGGCCCCTTGTCGGCTCGCGCCGACGGATCACGCGCCTCGGGAGTCGGCATCCACCCTCGTGCCGCCTCATCGCCATTCTCGACGCACACTGGACACCCGCGCCGTACGCTGATCCCTTGGCGTGATCGACCTCTCCCCGCCCATCCTTGCACTCTTGGTCTGTGCCGCGACGCTGTGCATCGCGCTGGGCGTTGCAGGTCGCATCGATCGCGCGCGGCCGCGATGCGGGGCGTGCGGCGCTGACGCCCGCAGGAGCGTGACCGCTGACGGCTTCCGCTGCGGCTGTGGTGCTGATCTGGCCCAGCGCAGGGCGGTGTGCTGGCGGCGGCGACGACCGTGGCTCCTCGTCGTCGGATCGTGTCTCGCGATCGTGGCGGCACTTCTCGGTTGGGTCGCACTCAACGTCCGCTCGCACGAGCCGGGCTGGTGCGCGATCTTGCCTCCGTCGCTCTACGAGGTTGCCCTTCGCCGCGGATGGGACGGCCCGTCGTCGAACTCGCTCGAACTCGTTGTCTCCCGCACCGCCGATCCCGATATGCGCCGCCGCTATGCCGACGCGATCGTCGAACGCTTGCGTTACGAACCGGACCGGCTTCCCGTGGCATCGCTCAGGGCGATCGGGCGGTCGATCCGCGGCGGCCTTCCGGCAAAGTACGGCGCGGAGCTCATCGAGCTTCTGAGCCGCTCGATCAGCATGGACATTTCGGGCGACCCGCCGAAACTTCGGGTTGCACAGACCGACGTCACGTTGAGAGTGACGGGCATTCTTGTTCGGATCGACCGCGTGCGGCTGGGCGAGCGCGAGATTCCTTGGAGCCTTGAGCCGTTGCAAGGAACCAGCGCCTCGGATCCGACGCGCTGGCACAGAATCTCGACCGAGGGGATTGCGGTCGACCTTCCGCGAGACATCGACCTGACGAACGACGATGTCCGTCGCCAGCTTGAGGTCGATTGCACGATGGCGCTCCATCGCTTCGTTCGCTACAGCCCCGCCCGCGATCCGGCGATCGCGAACGAACCCGACCCAGGGCGGTGGGGATTCGACGAGATCCATGGAACGTTCACCGTGCGGGGGGCGGCGCCTGCAACGCCATCGCCGCACCAGTCGACGCCGCGGAGCGCGTTTGAGCAGTTTGCGGACGGGCGCTGGAGCGGGAGTATTGGAACTCCGCAGGCGCCAGTCGTCGCGGCGCTTCCGCTGCTTGAAGCGCTCGTCCTTGGCTTGGCGGTCGGCGGGTGCATCGCCCTTTCGATCCTTCTCGCAGCTCGCCTCGGCTCTCCGCGCTCTCGACTCACGCGTCCCCTCTGCCGGGGTTGCGGGTTTACGGTCGGACCGAGCGAGTCGCTGCCGCCGCGCTGTACGGAATGCGGCCGCACGATCGGCGGCCTCGACGATGTTCGCTGGACGGCGCAGGGAGGCCGTTGGCGACGCGCGATTACTTGGGCAAGTGCGCTCGCGATCCTCGTTGTCGCTGTCGTCACGATGGAACGTTCTGCGGCGCCACGGCTCCGCTCGTTCCTCAAAACGACGATCGCCACTCCCGAGCGCGAAGTGCGCTCGCTCGTCCGCGAGACGATCGCGATGCGTCCCTTCAGCCACGGGCCGTCTCCGTCGAATCGACTCTCGGACGGCTCCCTTGAGACGCAGACGACGAATCTCCGAGGGTCGCCCGAACTTCTGCGGGTGGCAGCCAACGAGATCGTCGCTTGGGCCAAACGCAGCGGGACGTTTCCTCTGTCGCCGATCGATCTCGACGCCTTCGGTCGTCGAGCGATTCTGCAGGCGACGCTGGTCTGGGCGATGCGGGCGACACTGCCCGATGGCAAGCCCGCCCTCTCGAGCGCCGATGCAGCCACGGCGCTTCGATGTCTCCTTCGCCCTGAAGACCTTGCCACAGTGCCGAGCGTGGTCCGTGTCGGGCAGCGAATCGCCGCCGACGTTGAGCCGTGGTCACGCATGATGATCGACAAATTCTCGATGACAACGCGGTGCGAGCCGGAACGGATCGACGCCCCGGGCGTTGCGATGGTTCGATTTTCGGTCGCGCTCTCTCCGCCGGTGGCTTCCAGCGACGACGTCCTCGTCGAGTTCGAGGCCGAGCGATCGCTCGCGGTGATTCCGGTCGATGCCGCCGTCGTGCCGCGCGAACTTGCGACGGATGCGATCGCCAGCGGCAGCTCGATGTACGTCGTCCTTGAGGACGGCGGAGCCTCCGATGCGGTCATCCTCGGTGGCTTCGTCGGTCGGGGAATCTTCTGGAACGGCCGTTGGGACGTGCTTGCACCCGACGGCGCGGTACTCGGGTCGATCGTCACGACACCGCAGGGAGGCGAAGCCGCATGCGTTGCGGCGCTGCCTGATCCGTGGCCGGAGGAACTGGTCCTGCGGTACGTGCCGAACGATCGGACGCCTGACGGGTCTCCCCTCCCGCGCTACCCGAATTGTCTGCTGTGGAACGAGCCCACGCGATTTCGATTCGTGCGCGGCGACCCTGATTGGCTGATGTCCAAAGACGCGGTGCGCTACCGGCTGCACGACGCGACGGTCGAGTAATTCGACGCGCGAGACAGCCCGCCACCTGTCGCTCGCCCGTGTCGACCGGACGTCCGTGAGCCCCACACGCCACGCGATAGCCGCTTCGGGGGTTCTCCTTTACGCTACCGGTTTCGACCTGTCTGCCTACCTCCGGAACTTGCGATGCGCACGAGCGTCACCTGGCTCAACGAATATCTTTCCCCCCCCGCCACTCCCGAGGAACAGGCTGAGTTCCTGACCAACGCCGGCTTTCCGCTGGACGGACAGGGCGTGGCGGAGAACGGCGAGCAGTGGCAGGAGATCGAGATCACCAGCAATCGTGGTGACTGCCTCAGCCATGTGGGGTTCGCTCGGGAGATCTGTGCGGTCACCGGTCGGGCGTTGACGTTCAGCTTTCCCCCGGCCAAGGCCACCGGACCGGAGGCCCGTTCGATCGTCAACGTCACCAACGAGCGCTCCGATCTTTGCCCGCTCTACACCGCCCGGGTCATCCGCGGCGTGACCGTCGGACCAAGCCCGGCGTGGCTGCAGCAGCGACTCATCGCGATCGGACAGATCCCCCGCAACAACCTCGTCGACGCGACCAACTTCGTCCTCTTTGAGCTTGGGCAGCCGACGCACGTGTTCGATCTGGCGTTACTCGCCGGCAGCGAGATTCGCGTCCGCATGGCCAAGCAAGACGAGCCGTTTCTTCCGATCGGCGAAGGCGCCGCGGAGGTCAAGCTGCGCGAGACTGACCTCGTCATTGCCGACCGTGACAAGGCGGTCGCCATCGCTGGCATCAAGGGCGGAGCACTCACGGCGGTCCGCGAGTCCACACGCGACATCCTCGTCGAAGCGGCGACCTTCAGTCCGGTGGCGGTGCGCGCGACCTCCCGCGCTCTTCGCATCAGCAGCGACTCCTCCTATCGCTTCGAGCGCGGTGTGCATCCGGCCGAAGTCGATCACGCGGCGGAACGACTGGTGCAGCTTATTCTGGAGATTGCCGGCGGAGAACTCTGCGCCGGGAGCGTCAGTGCCGGCGAGCCGCTGCCGCCGCCGCGGACAGTCGTGGT
>JBBQCR010000099.1:0-10429 GCA_038318935.1 Phycisphaerales bacterium | reverse complement strand
CGCCAGAGATGGAACGAGTGTTCTGCCACGTGACTCCTCAAGCGCCAAGGTCCGCGCTTACTTCATGCGCTGCATCAGATCATCGACTGCAGCCTTCAACTGGGCGTCAAATGCCTTGGCCTCGTCCTCGGCCGTCTGCGGCACGACGATGTCGGGCATCGCGCCGTTGTTCTCCATGTCCTTACCGTCGGGCAGATACCACCCGCGGAACGGAAGCCGCACAGTTGTTCCGTCGATGAGCGCCGTCCCACCGGTCGAGATCACGCCGCCGTAGGTCTGCTGCCCGACCAACGTGCCGCGCTTCAGCGTCTTGAACGCGTGGGAGATGATCTCGGCGTTGGAGAAGCTCTTCTCGTTGCAGAGCATGTTGATCGGCAGCGTGTATCGCTGGATGAAGAGACGATCCTGCGGGTAGCCGTCGTGCCAATCGGGATCGCCGCCGCGTGGAATCGTGTAGGCATGCGGCTTGACCATGATCGAGGCCAGCAGCAGATCCGCAGTCGATCCGCCGCCGTTGTTGCGGACGTCGATCAAGAGTCCCTTCTTGCCTTCGGCCGAGGCATAGAGATCACGCTCGAAATCGTCCAGCGACGGCTGATCCATTCCCTTGATGTGGATGTAGCCGAGCGCGCCGCCAGACCATTCGTCGACGAGCGTGCGGTTTCGCAGGGTGTTCGACTCGTAGGTCAATGTGGCGAGCTCGCCGATGCCGATCGGCACCATGAGGAGGTCGAGCAGGAGTGGTTCGCCACCGGCGACCGGACGGCGCACGCTGACCACGACTTCCTTACCGACCTTGCCGCGAAGGAGCGACTCGACCGTGTCACCGATGGCCAACGGTGTGAAATCGATCGCGGTGATCACGTCGCCCGTCTTGGCTGGCTGCTTCGCCAGCGCGGCAGGAGTGCCCTCGATGATCGCGGTAATCTCGAAGCCACCGTCGACCGGCTTCACGCGCGTTCCGAGTCTTCCCTGTGGTTGCCGCAGTGGCGACGGAACATCGGGAGAGCGCACACCGAGGTGCGACGCGTTCAGTTCGCCGAGCATGCGGTTGGCGATCCAATCGAACTCCTCGTTGGTCCGACAACGCTCCGCGAGCGACAGGTAACGCTCGGTGAGCTTCGCCCAATCGAGACCCTTCATGTCGTTGGAGTAGAACTGCGATCCGAGGACGCGCGTCATCTCAAGGAACTTCTGCCTCGACTGCGCGGCAAGATTGATCTCGACCGACTCGGCGATGTCGTAGGACTTCACGTCGCCACCGGGAACTCCAATGCTCTGACCGATGCCGGCTGCGACGAGCATCACACGGTCACCCGCGAAGTTGAGCCCCTGCACATTGCCGGTCGGACCCAGCTTCGCCAGGAGCGTGCCGTCGGTCTTCTGCGTGTACAGGCTGTTGGTCGCTCCTTCGCTTCCGGTGAAAAGCACTTTGTCGCCTGCGGGCAGCAGTTCGAGATTGGCTTCGTTGCCCAAGAGCGTCGTCACTCGTCGCACGCGGCGATAGGCGTCATCGAGATCCAGTTCGCCGAAGGGCGACACGGGCTTGGCGTCGGGCTTCGCCGGCTCCGTCGCCACGACGGCGTCCTTGTTCTGCTCTTGGGGCTTGGTTTCGTTTTGGGTTTCGTTTTGGGTTTCGTTTTTGGTTTCGTTTTTGGCTTCGACTTTGGCTTCGACTTTGGCGACATCCGGCTTCGCGTCGTCGTTGGGTTTGGCCGCGTCCTTCTCAACTGCCTTCGCGGCTTCCTTGGGCGCGCCCTTGGGTTCGGGCGGCTTCCGCTTCTTCGCCGCTTCAGCCGCGTCCTTGTAGTACTGCTCGAGATCCTTGCCCTTCAGACCTTCCAAGTCCTTCTCGAGGAAGACGCACCAGACGTCGAACTCCTCGTTGGTGCGCTCAGAGAGAAACGCCAGCACCTTGCCGTCCGCCGACCAGCGGGGCGACTTCTCCGAATCAGGATGTCGCGTGACATTCCGAGCCGCTTCGCTGCCATCAGCGGGAATGATCCAGACATCGCTGTTGAAGTTGCGATCGTCCATCGTGTAGGCGATGAGCTTCGAATCGGGACTCCAGCGGAATTCAACATCGGTGTCGAATCCCTTGACGATCGTCTTGATTTCCTTGGTGTCAAAGTGAAGGACAGCGATGTCGCCGTTGCCGCGCCGGAACGCCAAAGCGTTGCCGTCGGGTGACGGCGACGGCCGCGTGTCCGCGGTCGGGCCATCGACGGCTGGGGTGAGGGTGAAGCTGATCGCGTCGGCCCAACGAGCAGGATCGAACGCAGGATCTTTCTTTGCCTTGGGCTTCTTGTCCTCGGGTTTGGCATCGTCACTCTTGGGCGGATCGGCAGGCTTGTCATCAGCGCCAGGCGTCGGCTCCGTTGCGGCACCGCGACGGCGGCGTGCGCCGCTCTGATCGCCAGCATCGAAAGCTTCGGTGGCAGGCTTGGCGGCGGCAGGCGCTTCTGGATTCGCCTCCGGTTTTACATCTGGCTTCGTCTCTGGCTTCGTCTCTGGCTTCGTCTTCTCCTCGACCTTCGGCGGGTTGATGCGCTCTTCCGTGCGCTTGCGCACTTCGTCGCGGGTTCGCTCCACCTTTGCGGAGTAGATCGACTCCTCACCCTCCCGATCGCTCACGAAGAAGAGGCTCAATCCATCAGCGCTCCAGGCGATGTCTCGCTCGCGACCGATGCCATCGGTGACGCGGCGGGGCACGCTCTTGTCCGCGGTGCCCTTCACCCACACGTCGCCATAGGCAACGAGCGCAACGGTCAGACCGTCGGGCGACATCGCGACTTCGGTCGTCTCCTTGCCGAGGTTCTTCCGCAGCTCGTCGTCGAGTCCATCGTCACTCGCAGAGAACGCGAGCTTTGTCGCGTTGGGCTTGTTCGCCGTGAGATCGACCGCGTACAGCGCGTCCCATGCTGCAACGACTGCACGCTTGCCATCACCGCTCACCGTCACCCAGTGGATGTCGAGATCCTTGAAATCCGTGAGCTGCGTGGGTGTCGAGCCGGGCGCAGTCGATTGGCGAAAGAGATTGATGGTGTCGCCTTGACGATCCGACAGGAAAACGAAACTGTCGTCGCCAATCCATCGGGCCATGCCGTCGTTGCCCGCCCAGTCGGTGAGCCGACGGAAGGATTGATCCTTGACGTCGAAGAGCCACACATCGCGGGCATCCGGTCCGCGATAGTTGCGGCGGAACCAGGCCGACGCTCCACGCTCGAACAGCACCTTTGAGCCGTCGCGCGAGTACTGCGTGAAGGATCCGAAGGCATCGTGGACCCGGCGCGGTAGTCCGCCGGAGAGGCCGACCTGATAGGGACGCGATGAGCGGTAGAGATCTCCTTCAAGCGATGCATCAAAGGTGAGCGTCGGCTTTCCATCCGGGCCAACACCGAAATCCGTCAGCGTCTGCGGCACGTCGAGTCGCGTGACCTGCTCGATCGAGGTGCCGTCGGGTTTCATCACGAAGATGTTGCGGAAGCCGTCACGATCGCTCTCGAAGGCCAGCAGCGAGCCGTCGCTCGACCAGGTGGGTCGTAGTTCGTCCGCAGGATGCGTCGTCAAACGCAACGCGCTGCCGCCCGTCGCCGGAGCCTTCCACAGATCGCCTCGCCAACTGAATACGAGATCCTTGCCGTCCGGACTCAACGCTGGAAATCGCGGCAAATCAACCGTCGCTGCGACGGCTGTCGACACCGTCAATGCTGATGCAATCACCGCAAAGGTTGATGCGAGGCGGACACACGCCGGGACGAGCGAGGGGGCTTTGGATTCGTGCATGAGTGCGATCGCGAGTCGAATCGAGAGGAATCTGCCCGCCACCACGGGAGCGGACGGAGGAATCGGAGTGTATCGCGACCTCCGCGACCATCGATTCGACGCCGGTTCCGCTTGTCTCCGCAACCGAAACACCAATTGCCTCGGACTATGACGTGAGATCGCATCGATCGTTCCGGTTGTGCGGCCACCCCTTTCTTTCTTGGTGGACCGGTTCGGAACTCGGAGCGAAGTCAGGGCAAGTCCCTGCCGATAACGCAGACGACTACTTGAAGTTTCGATGGGCCATTTCAGGCGCGATCGATGTGTCAACGCAGTGGGAGCCGAGCATGAGTCGTCCGGTCAAGAACGTCGAGAACATCCGCAATCTTCTGCGTCAGATGGACCGGTCCGTCGACGATGCTCGCACGCGCCGCGAGGGCGGATCGCGAGTTCCGTCCGGAGCCGGCACCCCGACGCCGCCCGCGACAGCAAGTCCTTCGCCCAACGGATCGATGCCAGCGCCTGCGACGAGTCGCCCAGTCGCGTCCTCATCGGCGCCTGCGCGCCCGGCATCGCCTCTCCAGACACAGATTCCGAGCCCGGGCTCTCCGCCAATCGCTTCCCCAGGACCTAGCGCCCGACCGACGAGCCTGCCAGGCGGTAACGGCGTTGGTGGACCCGCCAGCTACGGTGGTACTGGAACTGGCAACGGCGCCGCGAGTCCCGCCCAGCCACAGCGGTTGAAGGCGAAGCCCAAGCGTTCTTCTGGTGATGATCCGCTGCAGGACTTCCAGCAGCGACAAGCGAGCTGAGGACACGCAGCCGATCAAGTATTCGTCACTATGATTCGGGACCATGCGCCCCGAGAGCCTTTCGTTCCTCACGTCGCTGCTCGACACACCCAGTCCCTCCGGCCACGAGCGAGCGGGGCAGCGCATCTGGCTCGATTACGTGCGTCCCTTTGCGACGCGCACCTGGAACGACGCGTACGGCAACTGCTTCGCCAGCTTGGAACCCGCGGGATACACGGCCCAACGAGGCCTCACCGTCGCGGTGTGCGGGCATGCGGACGAGATCGGACTCATGGTGAATCACTTCGACGAGAAGGGATTCGTCTATTGTCGCGCGATCGGCGGCATCGACGTGACGTCGATCGTCGGCAAGCGCGTGCGGTTTCAGTCGACGGTTCCGGAAGCGGGCGACGCCCGCGCGGTCGTCGGTGTGATTGGCGCGACCGCAATTCATCTGCAGGATCGCAGCGGCGACTTGAAGGTGCGCAAGCTCCACGAGTTGTTCATCGAGATCGGAGCCGCTGACGCGGAAGCCGCGAAGAAGCGATTGCGAATCGGCGACGTCGGTGTCTTCATCGATTCGTTTCAGGCAGTCACCGATGACATCGTGATCGCACGAGCGCTCGACAACCGCATCGGAACCTTTGCTGCTGCCGAGACGCTTCGCCTCTGTCGTGAACACATCGACGACCTGAAGGTTCGGGTCGTCGCCGTCTCCACGGTGCAAGAAGAGATCGGACTGCACGGCGCAGCGATGATCGCCGAATCGCTCAAGCCCGACGTGTGCCTGGTGACCGACGTCGGCCACGCGACGGACAGCCCGGGCATCTCGCACGCTCAGCACGGGATGTTCAAGCTCGCCGCAGGCCCAAAGCTTGCCGTCGGCGCGGAGATGCACCCGGATGTCGTCAGCCGCCTCGCTGCCTCAGCGGAGGCTCGGAGCATCCCGCTGCAGCGTTCGGCGACCCCGGGCTCGAGTGGCACGGACACCGACGAGATTTTCCTGCGACGCGGTGGAATCCCCTGCGGACTTCTCAGTTTGCCGATTCGCTACATGCACACGACGGTCGAGATGACGAGCCTGAAGGACCTGCGCCAGATCGGTGAGGTCTTTGCCGGGTTCTGCCTCGGGCTTGAGGCAAACGCCACGTTTGTTCCTGCGCTGTGAAGCCCGGTCGAACCAGCTCTGCGTTTGGCGATGCGTGTGCGATGCGACCGCCCCCGGGGTCGCTTTCCGGGAGGCTGTTGGCTCGGCTCTGATAGAGTGCGAGTCCGTTTCCCAAGGACTCGTCGCCTCCCCCGCGTGATTCCCGACCAGATGCTCTCCTTCGTCCGCCAAGCCATCAAGGACATCCACCACACCGGATCGGTGTGGCCCTCTTCGAGCCAGCTCGCGAAGGTCATGACGAAGAGCCTGCGGGCATCGTCCGGACCGCAGCGGGTGCTGGAGGTCGGACCCGGAACGGGTCCCTTTACGCGACACATCCTGCGGGCCCTGCGCCGCGGCGACGAGTTTCACATCGTTGAGATCAGCGAAGCGTTCTGCCAAATTCTCAATCGCGAACTGCTGACTCCCTACCGCGCACAGAGGACCGGGGCGACCGTGCACTTGCACTGCGCCCCCATCGAAGCGGCTCCGCTGCACGGTCGATTCGATCACATCGTCTGCGGACTGCCTTTCAACAATTTCCCACCCGGGCTGGTTCGCGGCATCCTCAATCAACTGCTGCAGTTGCTGAAGCCAGGCGGCGAACTCGTGTACTTCGAGTACGCCGGCGTGCGGGCGATCAAAGCTCCGTTTCTGAAACCGAGCGGGCGCGAGCGGCTTCGCCGCATCGATGCGCTAGGAAAGAGCCTGCGGCGCAAGCACGCGGGCAGACGTGAATTCGTCCTTGGTAATCTGCCTCCGGCGTTCGCGGTGCGGTTGACCGGTGGCGAGTCCGCTGTAGCGGTGTGATGACCTCACGCCAAGAGCGATCCTCCCATGGTGCTCAGCCCGTGATGGATGCCGCGCGCTCCGCTACGCTGACGCGGCTATGGCCCACGTCAACGAGAACTACCTCAAGCTTGCTGCCGGATATCTCTTTCCGGAGATCGCGCGGCGCGTCAGTGCGTTCGCAACCGCTCATCCCACCGTCGCTCCGCGCATCATCCGCTGCGGCATCGGCGACGTGACCGAGCCATTGCCGCCAGCGTCGATCGCGGCGATGCACAAGGCCGTCGATGAGATGGCGCATCGCGAGACCTTCAAGGGATACGGACCCGGTACCGGATACGACTTCGTGCGAAAGGCGATCGCCGACGGCGACTTCCGATCCCGTGGCATGGCAATCGACGAAGACGAGATCTTTCTGTCTGACGGAAGTAAGGGCGACTGCGGTTCGATCCTGGAGATCCTCGGACACGACAACCGCATCGCGATCACCGATCCGGTTTATCCGGTGTACGTCGACTCCAATGTGATGGTGGGAAACACCGGCGGCCCGCGCATCGAGGGCGGCTACGACGGTCTCGTATACATGCCGTGCACCGCCGCCAACGGCTTCGTTGCCGAGGTGCCCAGCGAACCTGTCGACATCATCTACCTCTGCTTCCCGAACAATCCGACGGGGGCCATGATCGATCGCCCGCGCCTCAAGGCGTGGGTCGAGTACGCCCTCAAGTATCGCGCGATCATCCTCTACGACGTGGCATACGACGCATACGTGCGTGATGCTTCGCTGCCACGCTCAATCTACGAAATCGATGGAGCCAAGGAATGCGCGATGGAGTTCCACTCCTTCTCGAAGTCCGGCGGCTTCACCGGTCTGCGCTGCGGTTACACGGTGTTGCCGAAGGCCCTGCACGCGTTCGCGAGTGATGGACGCAAGATCGCGCTCAACCCGCTGTGGACACGACGCTGGAATACTCGCAGTAACGGCGTGAGCTATCCGGTGCAGGCCGCGGCAGCAGCGCTGTACACCCCGGAAGGCAAGGCCCAGGTTCAGCAGCTCGTCGACTTCTATATGGGCAACGCCAGCGTGCTGCGCGAAGGGTGCAGATCCCTCGGGATGCGAGTCTTCGGCGGCGAGAACGCGCCCTACGTATGGGTCGAATGTCCTGCGAAGGCGAAGAGCTGGGACTTCTTCGACACCATGCTGAACGAAGCCAACGTGGTCATCACGCCCGGTGCCGGATTCGGCGCGTGCGGCGAAGGTTACTTCCGCATCTCATCGTTCAACAGTCGCGCCAACGTCGAGGACGTGGTGCGACGCATGGGCTCAATGAGTTTCGCGAAAGAAGCCGTCGGCGCCCGCTGACGGGCGTGACGAAGAAACCGCCGGCGCAAACGGCGCCGGCGGTTCCGGAGGAAAAAGACGGTGGACTTCACTGCGCTGTCAGCCTTGAGCGCTGACGCCGAGTCCGCTGGGATATTTGTTGGCGAGATCACGGAGCAGTTGCGCTCGTTGGGCCCGCGAGCCGGTGATGCCACCGACCAGTTGATCGAGGTTCCGTGGTGGACTCTTCGCAAAGCCACTGGACGCCAGCGTGTCGAAGAGGCGATTCGCGAGTCCGCTGGACGACGTCGATTTCGCATAGGCCGACTTCGCCTGGGCCATGCGAGCATCGCCATTTCCCAGAAGGACGGATGTCCAGCGCTGGGTTGCGTCCTTCAGGTCGGTCGCAGAGCTCTGGGCGACCTTGTCAAGCTCCGTGCCGAGGCGCTGCTGAAGCTCCTCGCGAGCGATCTTGCCGTCGCCGTTCTGATCCACCTTGCCAAGATACGTCGACGCTTGCGGCAACGACGTCGTCTCGATCTCGCCGTTCTCGGCGTCGTCTCGCATCGCGAAGACGGCCTCGGTGATCGCGGCCGCGGCCTGAGCCGCGGGCCCGCTGATCTTGGTCGGCTCCATCGCAGGCTTGCTATCGACGGCCTTCGCTCCGCCGAGCGCGAGCGCGAGGTCAGAACCGTCGACCGTGCCGTCCTGGTTCAGGTCGAACTTGGTGTTGTTGGAGCCCCAGTTCTTCTGCACGCCGTCGACAAGACCCTGCTCGGGGGATGGTTGGGCGTTGCCCAAGGCCATCGCAAGATCGACGCCGTCGACCTTGCCGTCACCGTTGATGTCACCCCCGCCGGTCGGATTGCCCCAGGAGTCGATCACCTGCTGCTGGTTGGGAAGCGACGCAGGATCTGCAGCCGCTCCAAGCAGCATCCCGAGATCCTTGCCGTCGACGGTGCCATCCTTGGTGACGTCGAATTGCTCGTTGTTGGTGCCCCACGCGGCAAAGAATGCCTGCAGATCAACCTGACCGGGCAAGGACTGCGCCGCGCCACCGGTCGGTGCTTGCGCGGGATCCACCGCTGCGGCACCGTTGAGAGCTGGCTTGTTCGCGGCTTTCGTGGGAAAGAAGGCCTTGGTCGAGGGAACGCCCTGAGAGACAGTCGGCATGAGCTTCATATGGAACCTCGTTTCGGAAGGGAAGGCGAGGTCCGGTGAGGCAAATGCCGTGCCGTCAGTCGTCGCGCCGATCGGGCTCGGCGTTCTTCCATCCCGTCGAAGGCCTGCGCTTGGGCAGAAACGTGTTTTCGCTGAGCGGCGTCTCCGGACGCGGGCCACGAAATCCGTAGCACAGGACAAACATCTCGACGGACTCCGATCGCGATGCCTTTGGCTTGAAGCCTCTGGCTTCGTCGAAGATGTCGGCGCACCGCTTGACCAGCGTCGGATACTCCTGGCCTTCGAACACCTTCATCACCAGCGTGCCACCGCGACGGAGCCAGGTACCAGCGCGATCAACGAGATCGTTGCAGAGCCGCACGCTTTGAAAGTGATCGCCGCTCGGATCGCCGGTGGTGTTCGGCGCCATGTCCGAAATGATGGCGTCAAAGGGCTCGCCACCGATCTCGTCGAGTGCAATCTCACGAAGGTCGGCATGCACCAGCTTCACGTTGGATGGAAATCCCGCTCGGTCAATCGGCTTGAGATCGACCGCGTAGACCAGCCCGCTTGGTCCGACGAGCGTGGCCGCCACCTGCGTCCACGAGCCCGGAGCCGCGCCAGCGTCGAGCACCCGATCGCCGCGCCGCAGGACCCGCCGTCGCTCGACTATCTCAAGCAGCTTGTAGGCGGCGCGAGAGCGATAGCCCTCTTCCTTTGCCAGACGAAACCAATGGTCCTGAACCTCGCGCATCGCCCTTGTAGCGTAGCCGAACGCGTTGTCGCCCACCCGCCATCTCACATCGGCGGAAACGGATTCTGACTCACCGGTTCGGCAACCACAGACAGCCAAATGTCAGCATTGGAGGTGCGCAGCACAATCGGATTGGTCCCGTCGTTCAGCGCGGCGCGGAAGGAGTCGGCGTCGTTGCGCCGCTCAATCGCGATCCACTTGCCGTACTTGATGCGGCTGTTGACGTTCCCCCCGACGGTGTCCGCGTCGACGAGGCCGGTCGATTCGCCTCGCAAGCGAAGATCGACCTCGCCGTCGCTGGTCACCAGACTGATGGGACTGGTGATCTTCCACGGCGTCATGACGCGGATCTTTGCTCGGCTTGTGACGACATCCACGGGCCCCCGATTGTTCTCTACCCAAATCTCACCGCGGCGCGTGCGCACGCGGACCGCATCGAGATCGGGCACGGCGATCTCGACGTTCACCTGCTGAAAGTGCGGCTCGTCGGTGTCGGAGTTGGCGCGTACGACGATGGTGTCACTCCCACCTTCGCGTTTCAGCGTCACCGTGTAGTGGATGTCCGAAAGCGACTTCATCGATTCGTCATCGCGCCCCCATCCGTGGGTTCCCACGCGCCGCACCTGCACGGTTGAGCTTGCGAGGTTGGGTTTGGCGACGATGGTCACATCACCGGCGAGGAGTTCGAGGTCAACGCTGAC
>JBBQCR010000098.1:0-10478 GCA_038318935.1 Phycisphaerales bacterium | reverse complement strand
CACCCGGCGCTGCACGTCCCGCGGCGGATGGTCGTAGTGGTTGTCGAGGCCAAGCTCGCCCCAGGCCACGCACTTTGGGTCACCCCCGCATGTCCGCATGACCTCCCAGTCGATCGGTTCGTCGCTGTGCAGTGGGTGAACGCCTGCGGTGCACCAGAGATCCGGATGGGTCCTCGCGAGTTCAAGGCTCGCCAATGCATCGCCCGTGGTTGTCGAGACGGTGATCGCGCCAAACACCCCTTCGGCGCGAGCCGCCGCGAGAACTTCGCTCAGCCGGCCGCGAAACTGCGGGAAAGTGAGGTGACAGTGAGAGTCAAACATGCCAATGGCTGGGTGGGGTGCCGGGTCGAGCGGGGGACGGCGCATTGTGGCCGCGTCGGACTCGGTGCGGCGTCATCGCGGGCGGAAAGTCCTCACGCCCCATATTGGTGTGATCGTCGTTACCATGCCGACCTTTGTCAGCCGGAGATCCCTTCATAGCGCGTTCGGAACCGTGGGGACGGTCGCGACGACGCTCGGAGATTCGTGTCACGCGTACCGCTGCAGCCCATCTTCGACGAGTCTTTTCAGAGGCGGGATCGCATCCAGAGTTGGCGCTCAACGAGCGGCCTGCGATTGCCCTGACGTTGGCGGACTCGGACGATCTCCCGGCGGGGCGTTGCACGTGGATCGCTGCGGTCGCTCGGTCGCCAACCCGAAATCGCGTTGACGCCCGCTACGGGCTGGTCTACCATCTGCGTTCTGACTTTGTGAAAAAAGGCACAGACTTCTCCAGTCCATGCCGCTCTTCCGCCTCGCTCGGTCCCGTTCACGGGTAATCAGTCTCCTTCTCGCAAGGACACACCGCCTCGCGAACGTCGCGGGTACTCCATGAGCCGATTCCTATTTCCAAAGTGGTCCAACCTTCTTCTGCCGACACTCCTTTTGGTCGGCGCGATCATGCCGCTGTACGCGGTCTTCTTCGTTGCGTACGGCTTCAGTCCCAAGACGCTGGAGGTGGGATACCAACCCGTCCAGCCGGTGCCGTTCAGCCACGCAGTGCATGCTGGTGAACTCGGCATGGACTGCCGTTACTGCCACAACACCGTCGAACGCTCGTCGTTCGCTGCGGTGCCGCCGACGCAGACCTGCATGAATTGCCATACGGCGATTCGTCCCGAAAGTAAGAAGATCGCCAAGATCAAGTCTTCGTACGAGAGCGGCAAACCCATCGAGTGGATCAAGGTCCACAAGATCGGCGACTACGCCTATTTCAACCACTCGGCGCACATCAACCGAGGCATCGGATGCGCGACCTGCCACGGGCGCATCGACCGCATGGAAATTGTGTTCCAGTCCTCGCCGCTGGCGATGGGCTGGTGTCTCAACTGCCACCGGAATCCCGAGCCGAATCTGCGACCGCTCGACAAGATCACCGACATGGCCTTCGAACCATCCTCTGCGTTGACCGCTGAAGAACGCGCGGCGCTGAAGGCTCAGTACCACATCAATCCGAGCGAGAACTGCTCGACATGCCACAGGTAGTGGCCCCCGCTGATGAAACGCGATTCACGACATTGAGCAGCGATCCCGCTTCCAGACTCGAGTCCCCATTCGAGTGCGAAGGCCGAAACACGCGACGCACGAGCGACCGATGAACGACTACGAACTCCCCCTTGCCAACGGCGACTGCTCCTCCTCCGACGGAGGTTGCGGCTGCGGATCGACTCCGGCTGCCGCGGACACTCCCGTCGCCGGCGCCAACAAGAGCTTCTGGCGCAGCATCGACGACAAGGACGCGACACCCGAGTTTCGGCGCTGGCAACAGAACGAGTTCCAGGAAGGCGCGGCCGAGGCGACCGACGACGAGCGGCGCACCTTTCTCAAGCTGATGGGTGCCAGCGCGGCGCTCGCGGGCTTCGCGGCGACCGGTTGCCGACGTCTGCCCGAATCGAATCTCGTTCCCTATGCCCAACGCCCGGAGAATCGCGTCCCCGGGACACCGGTGAAGTATGCATCGGCGTTTGAACTCGGTGGCCTCGGATACGGCGTGCTCGCGACAAGCGTCGACGGCCGCCCCATCAAGCTCGACGGCAATCCGAAGCACCCGACGCTCGCGGGCAAGAGTGACTCGATCACCCAGGCCCGCATCCTCGAGCTCTACGACCCGCAACGTAGCCGCTCGATCTTCCAGTCCGGCAAGCCGAGCTCGATCGAGGAATTCCGCGGCTGGTGCGAGAAGCTGCCGGCCAACGGCCAGGGAATGGCGATTCTTGCCGAACCGAGCTCGAGCGTCACGCTCGCGGACATGAAAGCCCGCTTGCTGAAGAAGTACCCTTCGATGAAGTGGTACGAGTGGGCACCGATCAATGAAGACGTCGAACGGGCGGGCACGGAACTCGCGTTCGGCAAGCCGATGCGAGCGATGCACGACTTCTCGAAGGCCGACATCGTGCTCGCGCTCGACAGCGACTTTCTGCTCACGCATCCGAGCGCGGTGAAGTACGCCCGCGATTTCGCGACGGCCCGCCGAATCGACAAGGCCAAGCCCGCTGACCAGACGATGAGTCGTCTCTACGCGGTCGAGTCGGCGCTCACTGTCACCGGCATCAACGCCGACGAGCGCATCCCTGTCCGAAGCGCGGACGTCGGTGCGGTCGCTGCATTGGTCGCTTCCAAGCTTGGTGCCGAGGCCAGCGGTGGTCTCGACGCCGCCCTTGGCGGACTCGCGGCTGGTGTGACACTTGACGCCAACGAGACGAAGATCGTCGAATCGCTGGTCAAGGACCTGCTCGCCGCCCGAGGTCGCTCGCTCGTCATCGCCGGTGCGACCCAACCCGTGGCGGTGCATGCGTTCGCCGCGATGTTGAATCAGGCGCTTGGGAACGTCGGTTCGACCGTGAGCTATGTTGCCGCGGGCGAGAAAGGTCGTACCTGTGGAGGCGACATCAAGGCGCTCCGCGAAGCCCTGCTTGCCGGACAGGTGTCGAATCTCGTCTTGATCGGCGGCAACCCCGCGTACGACGCGCCGGCGGATCTCGATTTCGGAGCCGCGATGGCCAAGGCCAGCGCGGTCGCTCACCTTTCGTACTACCGCAACGAGACCAGCCGGCTCGCGTGCTGCACGTGGCACATTCCGCAGGGGCACTTCCTCGAAACCTGGGGTGACGTGCGCTCCGCCGACGGAACGATCTCCGCGCAGCAGCCGCTCATCGCCCCGATGATCGCTGACGATCAGGGCGGCTTGAGCGCCATCGAATTGTGCGGCGAGATCCTCAACGAAGATCCTCGCGATGGATACACCATGGTGCGCCGCGCGTGGCAGGCGCTCACCAAACTCGAAGGCATCGCGTTCGAGAAGGCCTGGCGGACGGCACTCAACGACGGCATCGTTTCCGGTACCGCGTATGCGGCTGAAAAGGCAACAGCGCAGGCTGCGGCGGTCAGCGCCGCGCTTCAGGCGTTGGCATCCGGTGCGGGCGGTAATCGACTTGAGGTCACCTTCGCGCAGGATCCCAAGGTGTACGACGGGCGCTTCGCCAACCTCGGCTGGCTTCAGGAGCTGCCCGACCCCGTCAGCAAGATCACCTGGGACAACGCTGCGTACATGTCGATCGGCACCGCCGAGCAACTCGGTATCACCGGCGGTGACATGGTCGCCATCTCGGTCGGTGGCAATTCGATCAACGCCCCGGCATGGCTCGTTCCGGGAATGGCGGATGACTCCATTCGGCTGCACCTCGGCTACGGCCGTTCGGTCGAGGCCGCCGGCGACATCGCAGGTGACGCAGGCTTCAACGCCTACAGGCTTCGCACGTCCGCAGCGATGGGCATGGTTGTCGGCGCCACGGTGACCAGAAGCGGAGAGACCTACCGATTCGCCCATACGCAGGACCACGGCGCGGCCGACGCGCTGGTGCCCGAAGTGGTGCTGAAGGGAATCGACGATCGCCTCCCCGCCTTGGTGCGCGAAGACGATCTCGGGACCTACAAGAACGACCCGGGCTTCGCGAAGCACCGCGCGCACGTGGCCCACCGACTTTCACTGTGGGAAGAGTCGAACCTCGACGGCGCCAAGTTCCGCTGGGCGATGTCGATCGATCTGAGTTCCTGCACCGGCTGCTCGGCGTGCGTCACCGCCTGCCAGGCGGAGAACAACATCCCCGTCGTCGGCAAGGACCAGGTGATGCGCGGCCGTGAGATGCACTGGATCCGCATCGATCGCTACTTCAAGGGACTCGACGCGAAGCGGCCGACCGGCGTCGCGATTCAGCCCGTCGCATGCCAGCACTGCGAGAACGCGCCGTGCGAGCAGGTCTGTCCGGTCGCTGCAACGGTGCATGACGTCGATGGCCTGAACGTCATGGTCTACAACCGCTGCATCGGCACGCGATATTGCAGCAACAACTGCCCCTACAAAGTTCGGCGCTTCAACTTCTTCGACTGGCACCGCAGAGATCCGGTGCGTGACGGCGGCATCATGATGGTGAAGCCCGAGTACTACACCAACGAGGGTCCGGACACGTGGCTGCAGATGCAGTTCAATCCGGAGGTCACGGTGCGCACTCGTGGCGTGATGGAGAAGTGCACGTTCTGCACGCAGCGCATCCAGCACGCGAAGATCACCACCAAGAACGCATGGACCAAGGCTGGCGGCGAGAAGCACAGCCCTGATTGGAAGATCGAGGACGGGAGCTTCACTTCCGCCTGTGCCGAAGCATGCCCGACGGACGCCATCGTGTTCGGTGACCTCAACGATCCCCAGAGCAAGGTCGCCAAGGCCCACAAGGATGCCCGGTCCTATCAACTGCTCGACGAACTCAACACCAAGACGCGACTCCGCTACCTCGCGAAGGTCCGCAATCCCTCGGTGAGTTTCGACCATCGCGGACACGACCATTCCCACGAGGGTGGACACGATCATGCGGAAGGCGAGGGCCATGCCGCCGCAGATGTCGGCACCGTTTCCTCGGAGGTGCGAGCATGAGCACGCTTCACGTTGATCGCAATCATGGATCTCTGGATGGGCAGCTCGACCCCATCGACAACACCGTCGACGTTCCCGGCAAGCGAGCCCAGCTCGTTCTGAACCTGACGAAGTTTGGTCAGATCACCACCACGGTCTGCCGCGTGAACGAGGCCAAGCACCCGCCGATGGCGTGGTACATCGCCTTTGCGTGCAGTCTGGGTCTGCTCGGGATGCTTGGTTTCTGTGTGACATTTCTGATCTTCACCGGCGTCGGCGTCTGGGGACTCAACAACCCCGTGATGTGGGCGTTCGACATCACGAACTTCGTCTTCTGGGTCGGCATCGGCCACGCCGGAACCCTGATCAGCGCGATTCTCTTCCTGTTCCGCCAGAAGTGGCGGACGGCGATCAACCGCTTCGCCGAGGCGATGACCATCTTCGCAGTCATCTGCGCCGGGCTCTTCCCCGGCATTCACGTCGGTCGCGTGTGGTTCGCGTACTGGCTCTTCCCGATCCCCAACCAGATGGAGATGTGGCCGCAGTTCCGATCGCCGCTCCTGTGGGACGTGTTCGCCGTCTCGACGTACTTCACCGTGTCGCTGCTCTTCTGGTACACGGGCATGGTGCCGGATCTGGCGACGCTGCGTGATCGGGCCAAGGGCAAGATCCAGCAGATGGGTTACGGACTGTTCAGCCTCGGCTGGCGCGGCTCGAACCGTCACTGGCACCGCTACGAGCGAGCCTATCTCATTCTCGCCGCGCTCTCGACGCCGCTGGTGCTGTCGGTGCACTCCGTCGTGTCCTTCGACTTTGCCACCAGTCAGCTTCCAGGCTGGCACACCACGATCTTCCCGCCGTACTTCGTGGCGGGTGCAATCTTCAGTGGCTTCGCGATGGTGGTGACGTTGGCCGTGCCGGCGCGAGAAATGTTCGGACTCAAGGACATCATCACGCTCCGTCACCTCGACAACATGAACAAGATCATCCTGGTGACGGGATGCATGGTCGGCTACGCCTACTCGATGGAGTTCTTCATCGCGTGGTATTCCGGCGCGATGTACGAGAAGTTCGCGTTCATCAACCGAGCCTTCGGTCAGTACTGGTGGGCGTACTGGATCATGGTGAGCTGCAACGTGATCACTCCGCAGCTCTTCTGGTTCAAGGCCCTGCGCACGAGCATTCCGATCATGTTCGTGCTCAGTCTGGTTGTGAACATCGGCATGTGGTTCGAGCGATACGTGATCATCGTCTCCAGCCTCGCCAACGACTTCCTCCCGAGCTCGTGGGATAAATTCGTTCCGACGTGGGTTGACATCGGCACCATGGTCGGCGCGTTCGGTCTGTTCTTTACGCTCTTCCTCCTCTTCTGCCGGTTCCTTCCGATGATCGCGATGGCCGAGATCAAGGCCGTCATGCCCGCGGCTGATCCGCACGCTGGACATGGCGAGAATCATCATGATCATCATCATGGAACGAACCATCACGGCAAGGAGGCGCACCGATGACCACCATCGCTACTCCCTCAGCGTCCCCGGCAAGCGGGGTGACCAAGCCGCAAGCGCGCCTGTACGGCCTCATCGCCGAGTTTGATTCCCCGGGCGCCGTGATGGCCGCCGCTGACAAGGTCAGGGCGGAAGGCTTCCGATGGTGGGATGTCTGCACGCCCTTCCCGGTGCACGGAATGGACAAGGCGATGGGCATCAAGCGCACGATTCTTCCGATCGTCGTCTTTGTCGGAGGCGTGAGCGGAACGATTGCCGCGACTGCCCTTCAGATTTTCACGAACTCGGTCCGACTTCATATCCCGTTCCCGATTCCGGTGACCGGCTATCCGTTTCTGGTCTCGGGCAAGCCGTTGATCTCGCTTCCTGCATTCATCCCGGTGATCTTCGAACTCACAATCCTTTTCGCGGCCCTCACGGCGGTCTTCGGCATGTTCCTCATGAATGGGCTGCCGCGACTCCATCACCCGCTGTTCCGAAGTGCCAAGTTCGGGCGGGCGACGAACGATCGTTTCTTTGTGGTGGTCGAGGCTCGTGATCCGCGGTTCCTTCGCGGCAAGACCGAAGCGTTCCTCAAGTCCCTCAACCCGATGTCGGTGGAGGCGATCAACGAATGATCCCGCGTCCGCTCATCTATATCGGCGGCATCCTCGTATGCCTCCTCCTCGTTCCGCCAGCGGTCATCGCCCGCATTCGCGCGACCCCCAGCCCCGGCCGGCAGATCCACATCTTCTGGGATATGGACATGCAGTCGAAGTTCAAGCCGCAGAGCCCCAACCCGCTGTTCGCCGATGGTCGTTCAATGCGACCGATCGTCGCGGGAACGGTCGCTGTCGGTGAGGCAAACCTCGACACGCATCGCAGCGAGGGCGTCAAGGCCGGCACCACTGAGTGGGCGTCGAACCTTCCCGCGGGTCTCGTCGCCGATGAACTGTTTCTTCGCCGTGGGCAGGAACGCTTCAACATCTATTGCTCCGTTTGCCACGGCTACGCCGGATTCGGCGACGGCATGGTGAACCAGCGGGCGATGGCGTTGATGAACAACGCCGCTGGCGTTCCGGACGGTACCGCATGGGTAGCGGCCAAGAATCTCCACGAGGAAACCGTGCAGGTCCAACCGATCGGACAGATCTACCACAGCCTCACCTTCGGCATTCGAAACATGGCGGGGTATGCGGCCCAGATTCCGGTCGAAGATCGCTGGGCGATCGCGTCCTACGTGAAGGCTCTGCAGCGCAGCCAAGACGCTCGAATTCAGGACGTTCCCGCCGATCGTCGCACCGGTCTCACCGGAGGGACAACGAAGCCATGAACCTCGAAGCAACAGGAACGCACGGCGGAAGTCCCGATCTTTCGAACCGCAACACCACGATCGGTGTGTCGGTCAGCAGCTTGCAGGCGCCGCTCGGCATTGTCGGCATCCTCTGCATCGGCGGAGCTGCGGCTCTCGCCTTGACTGGCAACGTCGAGCAGTCGTTCTTCTGGAAGTCCTACCTCCACAGCGTGATCTTCCTCTTCGCGATCGCGCTTGGCGGACTCTTCTTCACGTTCGTGCAGCACCTCACCCGCGCCGGTTGGTCGGTCGCGGTTCGACGCCCCGCCGAAGTGCTCGCCAGCAATCTGCGCTGGCTGTGGCTTCTGTTCGTGATTCCGTTCGGCATCCTCTGGCTTCAGAACAAGGCCGGTCTGGTGTGGGAATGGGCGGACATGCAGACCTTCGCTGCCAACAAGCCCGACGAGGCCCATCTCGTCGAGGGCAAGATCGGTTTCTTGAACGCGACATTCTTCTGGATCCGCGCTGCGGCGTACTTCATCGTGTGGGCCGGGCTCGCGCACTTCTACTACAGCGGCAGCCTCCGACTCGGCGCGAGCGGTGACATTCGTGAATCGAAGCGCATGCAGCTCGTCGCGGGGCCTGCGGCGATCCTGTTCGGCGTCTCGATCAGCTTCGCGGCCATCGACTGGATGATGTCGATTTCGCCCGCCTGGTTCAGCACGATGTTCGGCGTGTACTTCTTCGCCGGATGCTGCACAGTCGGTTTTGCGGCTCTGATCATCACTTGCGTCGCGATTCAATCGACGGGCGCGCTGCGCGGGGTTATCACTCTTGAGCACTACCAGGACATGGGCAAGTTGCTCTTTGCCTTCGGCATGGTCTTCTGGGCGTACATCGCGTACAGCCAGTACATGCTCATCTGGTACGCGAACATTCCCGAGGAAACCGGCTGGTTCCTCGCTCGCCAAATCGGCGATTGGCGATGGTTCAGCCTCTTCCTGCTGTTCGGACACTTCATCATTCCGTTTCTCTGCTTCATCTCGAAGTGGCCGAAGCGCATGCCTACAGTTCTAGCCCTCGGTGCGTTGTGGATGCTTCTGCTCGGATGGCTGGACCTCTACTGGCTCATCCACCCGGAGGTCCCGACCGACATCGCGACGATCAAGAACTACGTCGATCTGCAGGCGAAGTACGCCGACGCGTCGACGCACATCCTGCAGCCGGTGAACTGGCTGCTGTTGGTCGGCATGCTTGGACTCTTCGCGTCAGTCACGATCAGCCAGCTCCGGAAGCACCCATTGTTGTGCGTCAAGGATCCGCGCATCGGCGAGTCGCTTCGATTCGAGAATCAGTAGTCGACAGTCGCAGGAGACACTCTCATGTCCAACCCCAACCAACTTGATTCCGCCGAGGCGGCACGCGAGCAGATCGACGATCCCGAAGGCGGTTCGACCTGGTTCTTCTCGCTGGCGGGCGTCGTGATCTTCGTCGCCACCGTCCTCGTGATCTCCTCGATGTACTTCAGTTCGGCGCACAACGCAGAGTTGACCCGCGTGATCGACGTGCCGGTGACTGAACTGGTCAACGCGCGGCAAGCGCAGAAGGCCAAGCTCGCCGAGTACGGCAACTACACGATCCAGCTTCCCGGTGAGGGCACCAAGCCCGGTCCGACGATCACAAAGCTGCGCATTCCGATCGATACGGCGATGCAGGTTGTCGGCGCCGAGCTTTCCGGTGCACAGGTTTCCAGTTCCAGCGGCACCGGAGGCGCGAGCAAGTGAATCCCACCCGGGACAATTTCTCGCACCTGGTCAGGAATCGCTGCGCGATCGCGATCGCTGCGGCTTGCTCTCTTGCAACGCTCGTGCAGCCTGGTTCAGCGCAGCTCATCAACACGCCGATCCCCTCCGAGCTGCAGGGGGTCGACATTGTTGAGAATCCCAATGCCAAGCTACCGCTCGATCTGCCCTTCACGGACGAGGACGGCAATGCCGTAACACTCGGCGACTTCTTCAAGCAGGAGAAGGGTGGCGTCGCGAAGCCCGTGATTCTGCAGTTGGGCTATCTCAAGTGCCCGATGCTCTGCAATCTGGTGTTGAACGGTGCGATCGATGGACTCAAGGGAGTCGACTGGTCCGCCGGCGACACGTTCGAGTTGGTGTCGATAAGCATCAATCCTCGCGAGACCTCCGAACTGGCGAAGGTGAAGCGCGAGGGATACGCCCTTGAGTACAACCGTCCTGGCCGCACACGAGGTTTCCATTTCCTGACAGGTCCTGCATCCAGCAGCCACGCGGTGGCGGATACGGTCGGCTTCCAGTTCCGCGAGCAATCCAACGGCGAGTTCTCGCACGCAGCGGCACTGTTTCTGATCACGCCGGACGGTCGCGTCTCTCGCTACCTCTACGGCACGAGATTCGAGCCCAAGGATCTGCGATTCGCACTCCTCGAGGCATCGGAGGGGAAGATCGGCACCACACTGGATCGCTTTATCCTGTGGTGCCACATGTACGACCCTGACGCGAAGGGCTATGTCCTGTTCGCGCAACGGCTCATGCAGCTCGGCGGCGTGGTGACGCTTCTGGTCATCGGCGGCGGGCTCGGTTGGTTCTGGTTCCAGGAATTGCGTCGGCGCCGCGCCCTCGCTCTCCCCGCCTCGACGCCCAACACCGGCGGAGAGATTCACTGAGTTGTGATGTGACGGTCGCTGATGGGCCAACGGCCCGTCGAGCGGTCGCCGACCCTTGTGACC
>JBBQCR010000097.1:0-10529 GCA_038318935.1 Phycisphaerales bacterium | reverse complement strand
CGCGCCGACCCATGCGATGCCGTTGTGGTCCGGCGCGAGTCCCGAGAAGGTGTCGCTGATGGTCAGGAGTTCGGGGAAGTCTGCAATCCCGCGCGAGAAGCTGTACAAGCCATCGGTGCGCTTCACTTCGTGACCGCTCTGTGCCCAGACGGTGCCGCGGCGATCGGGATCGCGGCGAATGAGATCGCCCCACGCAGTGATACCCACCTGATGCCACTCACCGCTATCGAAGTACTGCAAGTTGAAGTACTCGCCGATGTACCAGAGCCGACCGAGCGAATCTTCAACGAAGTCCTTGACCGTCGTGCCTTCCTGCAGCGAAACGAAGTCGGAGCCGGTCCACTCGTCGACGCCATGAAAGGTAGGGTTCACGGCGACGAGTCCGTTGGACGGGCGATAGCAGACCGCCTGGCTGTTGTCGGTCGGGAAGGGCCAGTCGTAGCCGAGGCCGTAGTGAAGGTTGTTGAAGCCCGTCCAGCGCACGCCATCGAAGTGGACCATGCCGCCGATGCCACTCGCGGCGTTGGCGCAGGCATAGACATCGCCGTTGGGCGCGAGCGAAAGATCCTCGTTGAAGAAGTCGAACTGCGAGGTGTTCGTCACGCGATAGCGTTGCCAGAGTCCGGTGCGAACATCGCGTCGAGCCGCGCCTTCGATGCCGCAGGCCCAGACGTTGCCAGCCGCATCAATGTCAAGCGAATAGGTATACGCGCCGGGTCGCCAGACACCGAGGTTGCTCCACGATGTGCCGTTGAACTGGTAGACCGTTCCGCTGCCATCGGCGGCGAGGGCCTTGGTGTCGCCGTAGGCCTTGAACGCCCAGACGTTGAAGGCGAAGCTCGCGTACGGCTCTGGCGGCGCGACCCACGTGCCGTTAGGGCGGCGGTAGTCCATACTGTTCCAGCCGCCTGGTGTCGTCGTTCGAATCGCCCACATGTTGCCGATGTCATCAGCACTGTCCTTGCCGGGAAGTCCGACCACTTGGCCAGCGGGACCCTGCGGACTCCAAACCGTCGTCGTCCACTGCTGCGTGTCGCTGTCAAACGTGAAGGTGGCACTCTGTTCCGGAGGCGTCGAGGCCGTGACGACGCGGTAGCCGCCACTTGACTTCGGCTGGGTGGCGATCGTGGCGTTGCCCAGGTTCCAGCGCTTCCACTCGTTCGTTGCCGGGTTGTAGCGAACGATGCCCTGATTCACGAACCAGATCGTTCCATCCGGCGCGCGATCGGCATCAAGCACCATGTCGTCGACCAGCGCGGAGTTCGACGGACCAAACCGCTCCAGCGAACTCGGGCCGATCACCGGGTCGAAGCGAAGGGCGCCGCGCCATGTGGTGACCCACACTTTGCCGCTCGATCCGTTGTCGATCTCCGGGACAAAGTCGGTCACGCGCGAGGTGCCCACGAGGTTGGGATCGCCGATGATCGGATAGTCGACGTTGGAGACGTTGATCCAGCGGTTCTCGGCCTGCACAAACTTCGCGAAGCCGCCTTCCTCGAAGCCCGGGTTGTAGCCACCGATGAAGGGGTCGCCATCGGGGCCAACCCAGACCGCTTCGTTGTAGTCGCCTTGGATGCCGGTGTTGCCTGGTCGGTAGTAGCGCCACGAGTAGGTCGCGTCGGCGTGAACGCGGCTCGTGCCGGTGAGGACGACAGCGGTCGCGAGAAGGAAGGTATTTCGAAGAGTCATGGTTGCTCCAAAGGAGATGATGTCGCGTCCTCACGGACTTGAAACATGCCCTTTCGTATACTCATGCGCTCTTGCGACCCGGTACCGGTCAGAAATCGCCGATGCCGCGCGATTTTCTCTGGCCAGTTGACCTCCGGTCGCCCGAGTATGTCCAAATGGGGCCCAACGGGGTCAGTCCCGGTTCCACCGACGAATGCTCCGTGGACGGATTGATGGGGCGATCGCCAACGTCTTCGACAGCCAGCTTCCTGATGGCTGACCTCAACCACATGCTTCGTGCGGCTCAGGCGGGTGATGCCAGTGCCGCGAAGGATCTTGCCGCCATTCTGTACGACGAGCTGCGCGAACTGGCTCGGCGGGAAATGTCGAAGGAGCGGCGCGATCACACGCTGCAACCGACGGCGCTGGTGAACGAGGCCGACGTGCGATTGGTTGGCAGCAAGGACGCCAGCTTTGTTGATCGCGAGAGTTTCTTCGCCGCAGCAGCGACGGCGATCCGCCGGGTGCTTGTCGACCACGCGCGGAGGCGAGCCCGCGAGAAGCGAGGGGCGGGACGCCTGCGGGTGCCGATCGATGGGCTCGAACTCGATGCAGTGCGGGCAGGCAAGAACGCCGAGCCGTTCGCGGACGGCGAGTTGCTTGCCCTCGACGAGGCGCTTGCCGCGCTTGCCCAGATGGATCCAACCAAGGCCCGTCTTGTCGAGCTGCGCTTCTTCGGCGGGCTCACCGTCGAGGAACTGGTCAATGCCATCGGCGTCTCCGAGTCGACGATACGGCGCGAGTGGCGCTTGGCGCGGGCGTGGCTACGGGTTCGCATGGGCGGCGCGAAGGAAGGAGATGCGTCCGATGAATCGTGAGCGTTGGCAGCGGATCGACGCGCTCTTCCATCGCGCGGTGGACCTCGCCGAATCGGAGCGTGCGGCGCTTCTTGAGCGCGAATGCGGAGCCGATCCCGAATTGCGGGAGGAGGTCGAGCGACTTCTCAAGAGCGATAGCGATACCACATCGTCGAGCGGCAGCGATCTGTTCAGTCGCATCGAGACTCAATCATTGCTTCCCGTCGAAGACCCGTTGATCGGTCGGACGTTGGGTGTCTATCGGGTGACGGAGCGGCTCGGCTCGGGCGGTATGGGCGTCGTCTATCGCGGCACGCGGGACGACGGTCTCTTTGAACAGGAGGTCGCGATCAAGCTGATCCGCTCGGAGCGAGCGACCGAGTGGATGGTGCGGCGCTTCGAGTTCGAGCGACGAATGCTTGCAGCCTTGGTACATCCTTGCATCGCCCGGCTCTACGACGGCGGCACCACCGAGGATGGTTCGCCCTACTTCGTCATGGAGTTGGTGCGCGGTGAGCCGATCAATCGCGCTTGCGAGCAGAGGCGCCTCTCGGTCGAAGCGAAATTGCGACTGTTCGTCGAGGTGTGCCGGGCGGTCCAGTTCGCCCATCAGAGTTTGGTCGTCCACTGCGATCTCAAGCCCGCGAACATTCTGATTGACGAGCACGGCACGCCGCGCCTCCTCGACTTCGGCATCGCGAGGTTTCTCGAAGAGGCTCCGGCCGACTCCACGAACGCAGCGACAAGGACCGTTGCGCGCGTGCTCACGCCGGAGTACGCCAGTCCCGAGCAACTCGCTGGCGGCGCGGTGACCACGTCGCTTGATGTCTACTCGCTGGGCGTAGTTCTCTACGAGCTGCTGACCGGAAGTCTGCCGCTGCAGAGCGACAGCCGAACGCTCTCTGATTGGGAGCGAATGGTCCGTGAGGAGGCACCGCAGCGCCCCAGCACCCGGGTTTTCGGAGGAGACCGCGCCGCACTCGGTGGCGCCTTGCGCGGTGATCTCGATCGCATCGTCCTCATGGCACTCCGGAAGGAGCCGGAGCGGCGCTATGCATCGGTGCAGGAGTTCGCCGACGACATCGAGCGGCATCTGAGCGGTCAGCCGGTTCGGGCTCGTCCCAACTCAATCGGGTACCTCACGGCGAAGTTCGTGGGGCGCAACCGTATCGCGGTCGCGGCGTCGATGGCGGTCCTCGGAGCACTGCTGCTGGGCCTCATCGCAGCCCGCCGAAGCGAAGGGCTCGCCGCAGCGGAAGCGGCGCATGCCCGCATGGAGGCGGAGTCCTTCCAGAGCATCGCGAGTTTCCTGATGGACGGATTCTTGCCGGCCCAACCAGCTCAGGATCGGGCCTGGCAGGCGCGGGCCCGCGAGCGGGTGATCGCCCAAGCCGAACGGGTGCGGCGCCAGTATGCAGGCGTTGATCATGTACGGGCGAATCTGATCGACACGTTAGGTCAAGTGTGCATGCGCCTTGACCTGCGCGAGGACGCGGAGCGGCTGATGGAGGAGGCTCTGGCCATTCGCACCGAGTCGTTCGGCGCGGGATCGCTCGAGCAGGCTCTCTCGCTTCGTAGCTTGGGACAACTCGCCTATGACTCGGGTGATTTCACCAAGGCAGCGTCGCTGCTGGAGCAGGCGCTGCACATCCACCGCGCCGCCGGCACTAACCCGCACGCCGATGTCGCTTCGATCGCCAACGACTTGGCTGCATGCCTCCGCAACATTGGGCGGGAAGAGGAGTCGGAATCGCTGCATCGCGAGGCCCTGGCACTGCGTCGAGCCAACGGCGACGGCACCTTGCCGGTCGCGGAGAGTCTCAACAATCTCGCCGCGATCTCGCTGGCGCGCGGCGACTTTTCCGCGGCGGTTGCAGGCTTGAAGGAAGCACTGATGATTCGTGAGCGCGTGCTTGGCCCCGATCACTTGCTCTCCGCGCAGACGCTCTCCAACCTCGCCACCGCTCGCTGGCGGAACGACGAGCGGCCTTTGGCGATCGAGCAGATGAAGCAGGCCGAGTCGGCGTATCGAGCGCTCGGAGGCGATGGCGAGGATGGGCTTGCTCTTGCACTTGGCAATCTCTCGGCGATGCAGATGGCCGAGAAGGATCTCGATGGGGCCGCGACGAGTATCGCCGAGGGGCTGGCGCTGCAGACCAAGCGATTGCCAGCCAATCATCCGCTCATTGCCGCCACGCTGATCAACCTCGCGGTGCTCCACCACGCTCGTCACGCTGACGATGAGGCCGGTCGATGTTGGGAGGAAGCGATCCGCATTCGTCGAGTCGCGTCCGCCCCGCCACGCGAGTTGGCGGAGGCGCTCTATGGCTATGGCGTGCTGCTCTCGGACATCGGGCGATGCGAACACGCGACGCCGCTTCTTGAGGAAGCGATCAGTCTTCATCGCGACCATGCCCTGGACGACGCGGCCGCGCTTGGTCGGGCCGAGCGAGTGCTGGGAAGTTGCCTCGCTCAAGCGGGCGCGATCGACGCTGCCCGAATGCACCTGACTGAAGCGGTACGCTTGCTGGAGTCAAGTCCGAAGGCAGCGCCCGCCGAACGGGCGCGGACGCGCGAGCGACTCGAGGCGCTCGATCGGACGGCGAAGCCCTGAGGCATGGTCGCTGGATCCTTGCTCCAATCGCAGTGACGGCCATCATCGTGAGGCTGGACTCGGCGCACGATGATCGCATCGACATCGGTTGCCGGGGAAATCGGCCACAGGAGACAGGCCCGTTCCAAGCCGAATTCGAAGCCGTTCACTTCATGCCCACAAGCCGAAGTCCACGATCCTCATGTTGGTGACTACGAGTCCGCGCAACGCGATCGTCGGGATCACTTTCGATCAGCAGCGCAATCCGACGTCCCTGGCTTTCCTTCGCCCCGCGGTATCCGCGAACTTCGACGGAGCGATCCGGGGGCGCGAATGCCTCTCACTGTGTTCCAGTGACCGAGACCGGTGACTGGCGCGGCGATCACGTCGTACGCTCGATCCGCTCCTGCCACACCCGCAGACGTTCGTGATCCGTGAGGTCGTAGCTGAGCGGCGTGATGCTCACCGCGCGATCGAAGAGCGCCTCGACGTCCGATCCTTCGCGTGTGTGCGCAAACTCCATCCCGTTGCCGCAGGGCCAGTAGTAGACCTGTCCGGCGGGACCGACGCGCCGTTCGAATCCGTCGATGCCAGCCGCGGTATTCATCGCGACAACGCGCAGTGGCGGCATGGGCGCATCGTCGCGCTCGATGCGCGGGACATTGATGTTCATCACGGTGTGCGGATCGATCGCGTGCTGAAGGACCCGATCGATGGCGATGCGGGCGATCTCGGCGGCGCGGCGATATCGCACGGTCGCGACCTTTCCCAGGTGCAGACTCACTGCAATCGCCGGCACACCCAGAAACGCACTCTCAACGGCCGCTGCGACCGTGCCGGAATAGATGACGTTGATGCCGACGTTGGCCCCGGAGTTCATGCCGCTGATCACCACGTCCGGCCGAGAGCCGGCGCCGTAGCGCTCAGGCCACAGTGTTCGCAGAGCGATCTTCACGCAATCGGCCGGACTGCCTTCGACGGCGATTCCGCGCATCGACTCGTTCACCTGCACCTCGCGAGTGAGCATCGGGGCGTGGAACGTGATCTTGTGACTCATCGCGCTCTGCACCGTGGCGGGCGCCACGGTGATGATCTCGCCGAGTCCCTCCAGGGCCGCGTGCAGTGCTTCGATGCCGGGTGCCGAGATGCCGTCGTCGTTCGTGAGCAGGATGCGCATGGAGTCGTTTCAATCGCGTGGCGTGAGGACATAGTCGCGGCCGCCCCAACGCACGGGACGGCCGGACGCCAGATCGGACGCGCCGTCCCAGAGGGCCTTGGCGACGATGAGGCTGCCGAGCGGAAAGAAGAAGGCGCCGCTGATCGGTGAGCGACTGACGGCGAAGATGACGACGAGAGCGAAGCACTGCAGCAGCATCCCGCCGCAGACGATGGCGATGGCGACGACGACCGCAGCGCCGCCAAGGACCATGCCCGCGACGATCGCCGCCACTTGAAGCAATGGCGCAAGCACGCCGAGGGACACAACGCGAAACGCATTCTGTCGGAGCCGTGCGATCTTCCGCTTGCATGCCTCGATGAAGATGCGCTTCCATCCGGTGCGCATCGCCGCAAGCGTGGCATACATGTTGACGACCAGCATGCCATCGGCGATAGCGATACCGCCGCGACCGCCCGCCGCCTCAACGCCGCGCGCAAAGGCGATGTCCTCAAGCAGGTCGTCCTTCACCGATGCGTGACCACCGATGCGCTCGTACATCGCCCGCGAGAAGAGCATGAACTGCCCGTTGGCGAAGGGGCGGCGGTAACGCTCGTGATTGACCTTCTCGATCGGATACATGCGAAGCAGCGTCATCGCGGCGACCGGCTGGACGACACGCTCAAACCATGTCTCGGTCGTGAGCGTCGGAAGGAGCGAGAGGAGATCGCGGCCGTCGCGCGAGGCCATGCCCATCGACGCCCGAACCAGTTGCGGATCGAACTCGACGTCGGCGTCAGTGAAGAGGAGGTACTCCCCGGTGGCATGCTCAACGCCGACGCGCGCCGCGTTGCACTTTCCCGCCCAGTCGGGAGGGCAGTCTCGGTTCTCGATGACCTTGAGCCTGGCATCTCGGGCCTCAAAGGGCCGCAACAGTTCTCGGGTGCGGTCCGTGCAGCGGTCGAGCACCATGACGACCTGCAGTGACGGATAGTCGCTTGCCAGGAGGGTCGCAGCGCAGGCTTCAACGACTCGTTCTTCGTTGTGGGCCGGGACGATGATCGACACCGACGGCCATCCGCCCGCAGGAGCCTCGACAGCGAGACCTGAACGCACTCGCGGGAGCTTCGGCAAGAGCGTCGCCAGCCGTCCCAGAACGATCGCCCAGTAGACCGCCACCATCGCCGCGCCGGCGATGACCGTCCAGGCGACCGCGTCGAGGGGACTCATGCGAGGGAGTCTACTGGAGTCAGGCGCCGCGCGCGGACGTTACTCCAGCACCGTCCCGAACTCGCGAAGCAGCGACGTCGGCGCGCCGATGTCGACGATGCGGGTCCTGCCGAACCAGCGCCTCGCGTCGGGCATGCGCATGGCCGGACGCGGCGCGACAGTCACGGCGGTGACGCGAGCCCGTACCGCACTGCCGAGCGGAAGACCGGAATCGTTGTCGAGTCCTGACGGCAAGTCGACGGCCAGCACCATCGCACGCGAGGCATTGATCGCGGTGATGGCTTCGAGCGCCGCGCCTTCGACGGGCCGCGTGAGACCCGTGCCGAAGATCGCATCGACGACCAGATCCGGACGACGCTCCAGGGCTTCGATTCCTGCGAAAACCAAGCCCATGCGGCGGCAGATGGACTCGTTGATCGCGGCATCGCCGCCGGCCGCAGGCGGGCCGATGGCCACGATCTCCACCAGAGCCCCGGTGTTGGTCAGGTGACGAGCGATCGCGTACCCATCACCGCCGTTGTTGCCGGTGCCGCACACCACCACCACTCGCGCGTCGGTGCCGTCGTCGCGGAAGACATCGCTGAAGCCGTCGGACATCAAGCCCGATGTCGTGCCGAGCATTGCTCGGGCGATCTCGGCCATCGCGCGGGCGGCGTTCTCCATGAGCACGATGCCGGGAATCCCATAGCGCCGCTGCGCCGCTTCGTCGAGACGACGGGCCGCCTCGCGCGTCAGCTCTCGTTTGGGTTCGCGCAGCACTTGCATGCAGGGATTATCGCTTTCAATCTCCGCTCGGGCGCGAACTTTCCCGGCTATCATCCGCCCCCACTTCGTTTCCCCATGTACCAATCCCTCCTTGTTCTCCGCTTTCTCACGACGCGCATCATGCCGGTCATCGCGGTGCTGGCCGTGGCGCTCTGCGTAACGCTGGTGATCGTGGTCGTCAGCGTCATGACGGGGTTTCTTGACATGCTCAAGAGTTCCGGGAGGACGCTGGTCGGCGACGTGGTGGTGAGCTATGAGACCACGGGCATTCCCTACTACCGCGAGTTCATTGCCGAAGTCGAACGGTTACCCGAGGCTGCCGCGGCCACGCCGGTGATCGAGACCTTCGGGCTCCTGCGGATGCCGTATGGTCCGGCGGGCAGCAAGACCATCGAGACCGTGCAGGTCTGGGGCGTCGAGCCAGCAACGCTCGACGCCGTGATCGACTTTCGAAAGACGATGTACTGGAAGGCGCCCGACGAACGGTCGATCGCAACGATGGGCGAGGACGATCCTCGTCGCGATCCGAACTATGACCGTCTCGCCGACGCGATGGCGATGCGCCGCGAACCGGGGGTCTCGGCCGCTGCGGCACCGAGTCCGCTCCCGGGCCTGATCCTGGGAATGGAGATCTCCCATTTCAATCATCGCCAGCGCGATGGTTCGTATCGAACCAACCAGCGTTACGACTCCTCGCAAGATCGCGCTGCTTGGATGCCTCAATACGAAGTCTCGCTCACCCTGGTGCCGGTGAACGAGGGCGGAACGCTTGATGTCCAGCGTCGTCAGGCGTTTTCGATCGTCAACGAGTTCCAGAGCGGCGTCTATCAGATCGACAAGAATCGGGTGATGATTCCATTCGCGGAGGCCCAGGAACTGCTGCGCCTCTCGGAGCGTCCGCTCTTTGATCCGAAGGCCCTCGACGACGAGGGAAACCCGGTCCGCATCGGCGTCGCTCCCGCGCGAGCGACCACCATCCTGATCAAGGCCAAGCCCGGAGTTACACCCGAGGCGCTGCGCGATGCGGTCAAAGACCTCTATGTGCGCTTCGCGCAAGCCAAGTCCGAAGACCCCAACGCACGGGCCCTGATGCCGAACTTCGTCGACATCAAGACGTGGGAGGAGCGGCTGAAGGATTTGATTGGTCCCGTTGAGAACGAACGGGGTCTGATGCGCATCCTGTTCTCGCTCGTGTACGTGGTCTGCGCGGGGTTGGTCCTGGCGATCTTCTGGTCGATCGTGCACGAGAAGACGAGGGACATCGGCATTCTTCGCTCGGTCGGCGCCGGGCGCACCGGCATCCTCACGATCTTCCTCGCGTACGGACTCACCATCGGTGTTGTCGGCTCGCTTGTCGGGCTCGGGCTCGCGTGGCTTGTGATTAGCAACATCAACGAGATCCACAGTGCGATGGGGCGACCCGTTCCCATGTGGGTATGGATTACCACTGGCGCAGCGACGAGCGCCTTCACCGTTGCGGCGATTGCGGCCTCACTTCGGGGATCGGTCCTGTACGGATTGCTCTGGTCGATCGTCGGTTTGATACTCGGCGGACTCACCGCCCTGCTCGTTTTCCATCGTGGCTTCACGATCTGGGATCCGAGCGTCTACTACTTCAGCACGATTCCCAATCAACTTGACTTCACCAACGCGATCCAGACCATGGCCTTCGCCACGATCTTCAGCGTGTTCGGTGCGGCCGTCCCGGCTGCCAAGGCCGCCGACACCGACCCCGTGCGGAGTTTGCGGTACGAATGACGGCACTCCTCACAGCGCATCGCATCTCCAAGACCTATCGCATGGGTCGGATCGACGTGCCCGTTCTTCGCGACGCGTCGATCGAAATCCGTGCGGGTGAATGGGTCGCGATCGTGGGCCTTTCAGGCTCCGGCAAGAGCACTCTTCTGCATCTTCTTGGCGGGCTCGACCGACCCGATCAAGCGGGCGAAGTGGGCACCGGCGAGGTGCGCTTCGATGGACGGGTCATCAATTCGCTGGGCGCTGCTGGGCTCAACCGCTACCGCAATCAAAGCGTCGGCTTCGTCTTCCAGTTCTATCACCTGTTGCCGGAACTGACGGTGCTCGAGAACGCGATGCTTCCGATGATGAAGGGACGGTCGCCGCTTGCGTGGCTGAACGCCGGGCCGATGCGAAGCCGTGCAACGAAGCTCCTCGATCGTTTCGGTCTCGGTCATCGCCTGACCCACCGACCGAACGAACTGTCCGGCGGCGAACGCCAGCGCGTGGCGATCGCACGAGC
>JBBQCR010000096.1:0-10562 GCA_038318935.1 Phycisphaerales bacterium | reverse complement strand
GACCGAATCGATGCCCATGCCCTTGGCGTTGACGCACAGTTCATCGAGCGGCATTCCGTAGCACCATTTGCAGACCGAGTGGCGGAAGCCCGATTTGGTCGCTGCTGTCGATGCAGGTGCTGCCGTAGTTCCGCCTTGGGTTGCGCTGGCGGTCGGAAGGGCAAGTCCACCGGCGACGGAGCCAGCGATAGAAGTTGCTAGGAAGTCACGTCGATGCATGTTGGTTCCGTTGCGACGGGAGTGCGAGGAGTGGAGCGGAGCGAAGCGGAGATGAGTGCAACTCAGTTCCACGCGCCAAGCAGGATTGCCAAGTCGGCACTGTCGACGACGCCGTCGTGGTTGAGATCGGCCAGCGATGAGTTCGAGCCCCACGCGCCAAGCAGGATGCTGAGATCCGTGCCGTCGACGTGGCCGTCGCCGTTGATATCAGCCGGATTGAGCGGTTCGCAGGTATCGGGGATGCCGTTTCCGTTGGCGTCAGGGGGCGGGACGGTGGGCACGATCCGTTTGATCTGCCCCGACGTGTGCAGCACCAGATACAACTCGCCCGACAGGTCCTCGCCGATCGCGACGACGCCGACAGGTGTGCCGAGTTGGGCTGTGCGGTTGGTGAATTCGGTCACTGCGGAGCCGTCCCACCGGAGGCTGAAGACCTTGTTGGCCTGATAGTCGGCGAAGAAATAGGTTCCGTCGAGATCGGGCATCGCACAGCCGCGATAGACCGTTCCGCCGGTGATCGATTGTCCGACAGTGTGGTTGTAGTCGTAGATCGGCGCGGTCAAGCTTGGTGAGGGGCAGGCGCAGTTGGCATTGCTCGTACAGAGGAATCCCTCGGTGCAGTTCCAACCTCCATTGCCGCCAGCGCTCGCTGGCGTCAGGACGTCGATCTCTTCCCGCGCGGTGCCGCCGACGTCTCCGACGTACAACCAGCCGTTGAGTCGGTCGAAGCTGGCGCGGAACGGATTGCGTAGCCCACGGAAATAGATCTCGTCATCGCCCGCGATGCCCACGAAGGGGTTGTCGGCCGGAATCATGTAGTTGCGATTCGCGTCGGCGGGAAAGTCGTCTCCGTTCACGTCGATGCGAAGCAGCTTGCCCCACAGTTGTCCCACGAGATTCTGCGAGCGTGGTGGTCCCTGCGGGTCGCCGGTATAGCCGCCGTCACCGAGTGGAATGTAGAGGTAGCCATCGGGACCGAAGCCAATCCAACCGCCGAGGTGAAATGCTTGCGACGATGGGCTGGCGACCTTGAGGATCACCTTGCCTGAGGAGGGATCAGCGAGGTCGGGATTGCCGCTGACCGCGGTGAACTCCTTGATCCACACCGTGATCGCAGAGCTCGTGCCGGTGGTGTGATGCACGTAGAACTTGCCGTTCTTCTGATAGTCGGGATGGAAGGCAAGACCGAACATTCCTGAATAGGTTTGCTCGGGCACCTGAGCATCGATGTTGAGAAACGGCGCGGCCACCAGCGTTCCGTTCTTGATGAGTCGGATGATTCCACGTTGCTCGACGACGAAGAGCCGCGTCGGATCGCCGGGCGCGGAGGTGATGAACATTGGGTGGTTGAGACCCGTCGCAACGGTCTGGGTCGTCAGTGTCTGTGCGGTGGCTCCTGGGGAACAAACGGCGGCGATGCCGACACCCATGCTGACGACGAGGAACGAGAGGAATGCACGCATGGTGGCACGATACCGCAGCGTGACATGGCCACCAACGATCCGGTTGCGAATGACGACGATCTCTCGGGCAAGCCGTTATCCTTGCGTGACGTGCTTCCGGCGTTGGCTTCCCAGATTCTGTGTTCAGTGGCCTTGGAGTCGCCGACGACGGTATTGGTACCACCGGTGCCGTTGACGCAAGAGCTCCTGCGAGCGTCCGGGTCGATCGGGGTCTTCCTGCTCGGCATGGTGCTGATGACTGAGGGCCTGAAGCAACTCGCTGGCGGAGCGCTGCGCGATCTGCTGGCTCATTGTGTGCAACGTCCGATCCACGGGGTGCTCACGGGTGCCGCCGTGACGGTAGCGATGCAGGCCTCAAGCTCGACAGTTCTCGCGACGATGGGCTTTGCGACGGCGGGCATGATCACATTGCAGCAGGCAGTCACGATAGTCGCGGGTGCGACGATCGGCACGACATCCACCTCGTGGCTGATGGCGACGGTCGGCTTGAATGCGAGCATTTCGGTATTCGCTGGGCCCTTGGTCTTGATCGGGGCGCTCGCGCGGATGTTGCGTCGCGGGCGGACCGCGCAAATTGGACTCCTGATAGCCGGCTTCGGGATGATCATCGTCGGCATCTCCTCGCTGAAGGGATCGCTCGGTGGCGTGTTGGCCTCCATTCCATTCGCAGCGATCGATACCACCACCGTCGGCGGCACGCTGATGCTCGTTGCGATCGGTGGCTCGCTCGCGGTCTTGATGCAATCGTCAGCGGCGCCGATGGCGGTGGCGATGGCTGCGTTGGCGGATGGTTCGCTTTCGTTTCCGCAGGCGGCGCCGCTGGTTGTCGGGGCAAGCGTCGGCACGACGAGCACCGCGTTGCTTGCACTCGCCGGCGTGGGACCTCCCGGACGTCGCGTCGCCATGGTGTGGATCATCGTGTCGCTCATTGCCGCGGTTCTGGCGCTCGTACTGTTACCGTTTCTGGAGTCGACTTCGTTCGGACTCACTCGCTTTCTGGACCCGAGCAGTCCAATTGCTTTGGCTGCCTTTCACTCGACGTTCGCGGTGTTGGGGGCCACGGTCTCGGTCCTCTTGGCCGGTCCGATCGCCGCCCGGCTTGATCGGGCGATTCCGGATCGCGGCCCGCGACTCACTGCGAATCTCGATCCTTCTCTGGCTGGCGTTCCCGCGATTGCACTGGAAGCTGCGCGTCGTTCACTCGCAGCGACCGCCTCGGAAGCACTGCGGGCTGCGGAATCCCAACTCCGGGATGGCTCGCACGCTGGCAGCGAGAGGCTTGCCATGATCAAGAACGCGGAAGCTGCGATTGAGCACTTCATCAGCAGCGTGCATCGCGATGCACTCGGCAGTCGTGACGCCGAACGGGTGGTCGCGTGTTTGCAGGCGATCGGCCACATCAGTGAAGTAAGGCGGCTGCTCAAACGGCACGAACTTCGCCCGCCGATCGAGGAACCTCAACCGTCACGGGCGCTGCGTGAACGCGCGATCGACCTGACGGAGGCAGTGATCGATTGGCTGGAGGACGATGGCACTTCGCCACTCGAGCAAGCGGAAGTACTCTCGATGACTGTGAGCGCCCAGCGCCCAGAGATCCGTAGCGGCCTTCTGCAGCGCACCGCGGACGGGCGGCTTGCACCCGAGATCGCCGACGCAGGCATTGACGCGATCCGGGCCATAGACGAGTTCGGTCGTGAACTCCACCGTCTGGTGGCGAATCTCGATCTCACCCGCCGAGGGCCGCTGCCGCCGCGCGACTAGTTTTTACGCAGAGAGTTCTCGACTGGCTTCCTCTCCGGCTTCCTCTCCGGCTTCCTCTCCGACTCCCGAGCAGATTCGCATGACCCACCCGACGATTCCATACGTTCCGTTCGATCCTGTGTCTCCGCCGGAGCAGGCGGCAGAGGCATTTCTGCATCGCATGGCTTCGCGTCGTTCGGTGCGAGAGTTCTCGACGCGTCCGGTGAGTCGGGCAACGATCGAAGCCTGTATCGCCGCGGCAAATACCGCACCCAGCGGCGCGAACAAGCAGCCGTGGCGATTCGTCGCCGTCTCAGACCCGATCATCAAGCAGAAGATCCGCGCTGCCGCCGAAGCCGAAGAGCAGAAGTTCTACGACGGCCGGGCCAATCCGGAGTGGCTCAAGGATCTCGCGCCACTGGGGACCGATCCCAGCAAGCCGTTCCTTGAAACTGCTCCCTGGCTTGTGGTGGTCTTCAAGCTGATGCGCGATGACCGTGACGATCGCATGACCGACCAGGTCTACTACGTGAACGAATCGGTCGGCATCGCCACGGGCATGCTGCTGTGTGCGTTGCACCACGCCGGGCTGGTCACGCTGACACATACGCCCAGTCCGATGAAGTTCCTCACCGAGGTGCTCGGTCGACCCGAACACGAGCGGCCGTTCCTTCTGCTACCGGTGGGCTATCCGGCCGCAGAGTGTCAGGTGCCGGACATCCGCCGCAAGCGTCTCGACGACGTGATGGTGGTCCTCGACGGCAAGCACCCGCCGTCAGCATGAGGAACGACGGGCGCTTCGCGGAACTTCACGCAGCGGCCAGAGCAATCGTCGACCGCGAGCGATGGCGTCGGAGTATCCAGAGGATTCCGACCGACGCTGCGATGAACGCGATGACCGCGATCGCGATGGCGAAGAGAATCGGCACGACGACGGCCATGATGCTCGCTACGACACTGAGGATGGATTCAAGGGCACCGTAGACCGGGCTGAGCAGGCCGCCGGAAATTGCAGTGGAACCGGCTCGTGCGGCAGCGCTCGTGGCATGCACCACCGCAGCGACGCCGCCACCGGCGATGAGTGCGGCGCCCCACGAAAGCATCGGATCCATGCTCGACACGTCGGGGAGTCCAACCACCGAACCGACCGGTCCAACCTGGCTGGCCATGACCAAGGCACCCGCGGCTGTGGCAACGGGCGCGGCCAATGCATCCAGTGCGTGGGCGATGAAAGGCGCAATCGAGGCGGTGAGTTCGATGCAGCACGCGAGGGTCAGTCCGGCAATCGCGGGCCAGGAGGAAAGCCACGCAAAGGATCCATCGAGTTGCACCCAGCCCGCCTTGGCGGCGAGCGCGAGGGCGAGCACCGGTACGAACGCCCGCAGACCGCAGGCTGCTGCAAGTCCGATACCGACGATGGCCGCGAGAAGGTAGTCCATGACTGGCATGTTGTTGGGAAGGGATGGGGCGGGATTTCGAGGGCCGCTGGCCGAAAGAAAGCCTCGGCAACCTGCGTGGTTGCCGAGGCGGAGTGGCCCGGTCCGGATGCGTGAATCGACTCAGTTCGTCGCCATCTGCATCGACTGAAGAACAGCGTCGAGTCCGCCGCGAAGGGACCACGCCCGTTCGGTCGCATCCGTCTGGCCCGCGGCGGTTTTCAGGCTGGAACGAAGGGCTTGCTGGGCGGGCTCGGGAAGACCCTTCATGGTCAGCAAGGCTCGAGACGCGACTTCGTAAACCGCAGCGCAGGCGTCCTGATCGCCACGGTTGAACAGAGGGACGCCTCGCTCAATCGCCAGTTCGGCCAAGGCCTGCGGTGTCAAATCGGCGCTGACGGTCATCATGGGTGACTGGGCACTGCTCGGCAGCAGGACGCCGTCGATCACGTGAACGACACCGTTGCTCGCATCAACATCCGCTTGAACAATGCGGGTGTTGTTGACCATCAGGGCTCCATCGCTGAGCGAGAAGCGAACACTCTCGCCGTTCAATGTTGCGGCGCTGCCGGCCCGCACTGCCTCGTCGGAAAACACGCGGCCCTGGATCACGTGCAATTGCAGGATTGCCGCGAGCTGGCCGCGATTCTCTGGCTTCAGCAGCGAGGCGAGGGTTCCCTTCGGTAACTTCTCGAATGCCTCGTCGGTCGGCGCGAGCAGCGTCAACGGACCCTTGGACTTGAGGGCGTCGACGAGTCCAGCGACTTCCGCAGCCTTGAGCAGCGTCTTGAAGTGCCCGGCCTTCTTGGCGGTCGCCACGACATCGCGGTCGCTCGGAATCAACACCGTGTCAATGAGGTGGATCACGCCGTTCTTGGCCTCGATGTCCGTCTTGATCACTTTGGCGCCGTCGATCATCAGACGTCCATCGTCGACACGCACAGCGAGTCGTTGTCCGTTCACCGTCGGAGCGAACCTCGCGGCGAGGGCCGCAGATGCAGGAACTCGGGCAGGTACGACGTGGTAGGTGAGGATGCCAACAAGCTTCTCCTTGTTCTCAGGCTTGAGCAGGTCCTTGATGGCGTCTTCGCCAAGGGCCATGAAGGCAGCATCGGTAGGGGCGAAAACGGTCAGGTTGTCGGTTGTCGCAAGGATTTCAACGAGTCCTGCTGCCTGCACGGCCTTGACCAGAATCGTGAGGTTCTTGGATCCAGCCGCGATATCGACGATCGACTCCGACGTCGTCGGTGAGGCGGATGCCGCGATCGCGGTACGCGGAGTGGCTGCAACGACAATGGTCCAACCTCCAAGAGCGGCGGCGGCGAGAGCGATCGGAACTGCAATTGAGCGAGTGCGCATGGAGATTTCCTTTGGCGAATTGCCAACGCTGAAACGGAACCGACACAAGAGTGGAACGAACCCACGACACGGTCTGGAAGAGACCGACCCAGTCGCTCAACGCGACGGCTACTCTGCTTCGGAGTCGCCGGTCGCTTTGATTCACCGGCTTGTTCGACTCTTCGCAATCCTGCCTGCGAAAGTCAGAGAGGTTGCGGGCGGCTGAATCGAAGAGTCGCTGAGCGTCGAACGACGACCGGCGGAAATCCGCGCGGCTTCCGCATCGGGCTCCTCTTACGATCTCGCTCACCTGTTCCCACCCAGCGTTGCTGGACGTTCCCGGAGGCCGCCCATCGTGGGTGGAAGCACGCTGACCTCGAAACCGACGGAGTCCGACGCCGATCTCTTGCTGCGGGTGGCCCGCGGCGATGGCTCGTCGTTTTCCGAGTGCATTGACCGGTTCGGACCTTTGGTGTGGACACTCGCACGGAATGTCCTTGCCAACCGAACCGATGCCGAGGACGCGGTACAGGAGGCGTTTGCGGAGTTGTGGCGGGTGGCAGGGCGATTCGACCCCGCCATCGCGTCCGCTCGAGCGTTTGTAGCGACGATCGCTCGGCGACGGCTGATTGATCGTGGGCGGATGCGGCAGCGATCCGATCGGGATGGGAGTTCGGCCCTCACCGAAGCGACTCCTGACCGACGCCAGGATCCCGCGGAGCGTTTCGTCCACGGCGAGTCGGGACGCAAGGCGATGGCGGAATTTGGGCGTTTGCGGCCGGAACAGCAGAAAGTCATTCGGCTCTCGGTCCATGAAGACTGGACCCACGAGCGAATTGCGGAGCATTTGAGCATGCCGGTTGGAACGGTCAAGACACATCTGCGACGAGGGCTGATCCAGTTGCGCAGCGCGCTGCTGCAACGGGGTGACCCCGAATGCGAGCGAGCGCAGGAGGCAGCGCCATGACCGAGCGTCCCATCGCCAACGCTGATTCTGCTCCGGATGCGGACGAGCGTCTTTGCGACCTGCTGGTTGCGAGAGCCTCGTCGGGACTTTCGCGCGGGGAAGAGATCGAACTGACCGAACTCTTGCGGTCCGCCGATCCGATGGACGTTGCTGCCTTCGAACGTACCCTCGCGCTCCTCGACGAGGCGCTGCAGGACGACTCGATGATCGTGGCGATGGAGGAGGAACTGCCCTTGCCTCCGGATTTGCGGGAACGGTTGGTCGCCCAAGCCAACGCGGTGGCGTCGGCTGGCGACGCAACGATGTCGGCGCACAGTTTCGCAGGTCGGACGATCGAGACGCGAACCGGCAACGACCGTGACGCGATGATCACGATGACCAAGATGAACACGACCTTGCGAGCGCGGAGTCGATTTGGCTGGATCGCCGCCGCGGCGTCGATCTTCATCGCCATTGCTGCGCTCCTCGTTCGCGGCGGAGCGAACGAGACGCGCTCACCCGATGTCGTCACCCAGGTGAACGGAGCGAAGGATGTCGTCCGTCTGCCCTTCAAGCCAGCAGCCGACTTGATGGCCGGGGCCGGCGGCGAAGTGGTGTGGAGCGACGCGCTTCAACGAGGCTACATGCGACTCACCGGGCTGCCTGCGAATCAACCGCGTGATCGGCAGTACCAGTTGTGGGTTGTCGACAAGACTCGCGACGAGAAGCCGGTCGATGGTGGTGTTTTCGATGTGGCGTCGGCGACGGGCGATGTGGTGATTCCGTTCGAGACGCGACTTCCGGTGAACGCACCGGCAGCGTTCGCTATCACCGCGGAGCGTTCCGGCGGCGTCGTCGTGTCGGCAGGACCGATGCTGCTGGTCGCCGCTCGCTGACGCGCAATCACATACCAGTCGTCGGTGATGCGCAGCGCGCTTGTTCAGGGCCAATCGCGTACGCGCAGAGCGAAGCACACTCCGTACACTCTTGCACTCCTTCCACATTGGAGCTTGCAATCATGATTCATGAAGTGTCCGGCGACATTCTTCTCTCGTCCGCTCAAGCCATCGCCCACGGCGTCGCACCCAACGATCCCTTTCACAGCGGTCTCGCTCTCGCGCTTCGCGAGAAGTGGCCCGCGATGTACAAGGACTTCCGCCACTACTGCCAGACGAGCCATCCCAAGGCCGGGACGACCTGGGCGTGGGCCGGTGCAGGGGCGCACGGGCCGGTGCGGATCGTGGCATTGCTCACGCAGGAAGGCGGCTACGAACACGGCGCCAAGCCGGGACCGGCGAACGCCAGCTTCATCAGTCACACGCTGAAGGAACTGCACGCGTGGGCTGAGCGGGAGAAGATCCAGAGCCTCGCGCTGCCGCGTCTCTGCACCGGCGTCGGAGGGATGGCATGGGAAGCCGTCTCGCCGCTGATCCAGCAGCACTTGGGGGCGATGAAGATCCCGGTCTACGTCTACACGACGTTCCACAAGGGAATCGCCGCGAAGGAGCCGAAGTAGGGCGCGACGCGGTACCCAATCGGCACGGTCCAATGGAAGCGGAGTTCAGCCCCAGGCGCCGAGCAGAATCGACAGATCCGCAGCGTTCACCGTGCCGTCGCCGTTGAGATCAGCGGAGCAGTTGTTGGTGCCCCAGGCGCCAAGCAACGCCGCAAGGTCGGCGGCGTTCACCACGCCGTCTCCATTGAGATCAGCACCGGCCACGACGCCGCAGGCACAGGTCGGACCATTCACGACGAGGATTTGGTCGGTTGGATTCATCGCGACGTACAACTCACCGCAGGGACCAAACAGGATGTCGCTGACGGCGATGCCGCTTCCGAAACCCTGGCCGATTTGGGTCGCAACGCCTTGGGCGTTCACGCGAAAGAGTTTGCCGCTCGAGCGTTCAAGGGCGTGCAAGTCGGTTCCGAACGGGCCGCCTGGTGCGATACTCAGCGCAACTGGCGACGGAAAATCCACCAGCAAAGGATTGAGGAGCGTGCCGTCGGAGGCGTAGATCCGAACCGTGCCTGCAGCGTCCGAAACGTAGATCGAGTCATCGGCGGCAATAGTCATCCACAGCGGGTCCGCGTTTCCCGGGAGGTCGACCAGCACCACCGGTGTCCGGCCGGTCGTCACCCAGATGGAGTCGGACTCGACGGCGATGAACACGAGCCGGCCGGCGTGATCAAACGACATGGCGGCGATATTCGCCCACTGGTTCGATTCGAAGAGCGTGACGACGCTCCCATCGGGTTTGATCGCACTGATGCGCCCGACGGTCGTGGAGATGAGTCCGGCAACGAGCAGCGAACCGGGAGTGCCGGAGATAGTTCCGTCGACGTCGAGAGCGACGACATCCGGATCGGAGATCGCGGTGTTTCCCATCTCGACGACAGGCGAGCCGCCTGCTGCGACTCGCCAGACCTTGAACGGGGTTATCGATCCTGCGGGATTCGGATCACGACCCACGAAGAGCTCGCCGTTCAATCCGCGGGCGAGCCGTATCGGGTCGATCACGCTGGCGTACGGACTGACCGTGAAGCCGGGCACCGATTGAGCTGCTGCCGGCGCAGTGAATAGATACAACGCGGTTGCAGTGACGCACGCGGCGGAAAGGACACGAAAAGCCCGGGTGGGGGCGACGGGACAAGTCATGGATCTACTCCCTTGCAGCCGGTGACACGAGGTGACGCATGGAAGGCGTCCCTTCATAAAAGCGGAATCGACTTGTGAAGCGTCCGACACGATCTCAAAAATCTGGCCGAGCGTGCTCGTTCGAGTTCGTTCAGGTCATCTGATCCAAGATCCGCTCAAGCAAGGCGGCGCGTCGCTGGCTGGTCGCCATCGCGCTGGTGACTTCGGCCGCGAAGTCGGCCACCTGGTTGGCGGAGTAACCGAGCGACTTGCCGACCATCAGCAGCACCGCGAGTTCACGATCGTCGATGCGCTGATCGGCCACCATCACGGCCGCACAGTCGAGCATGAGGGCAGCGCGGGCCCTCGGGTCGTGCGGTGGCGTCACGTTCTCGGGAATTCCCTTCGCCAACGCCGAGGCGACATCCATGGGAGTCACTCCCAGACGGCCGCAGGCATCGGCGATGGCCGTCTTCTCCGATGCCACCAGCGACCCGTCTCCGGTGGCGACCGCGAGCAGCGCGTGAACAGCTCCTCGCTTCTGGGCTTCGGTCGCGTCAGCGAACCATCGGATGCGCGGATCGGGTTTGGCCTGAGGATCCTCGCTGTGAGGCTGGTCGCGTCGTTGCAGCATGGCTACAGAATACCGCATGGACGACCACCATCGAGGAAGTATCTGCGGCCGCCGGGGCGCTTATCGATGCGACGCCACAACCCACCGTTCCAACGCGGCCTTGAGATCGCCGTTGGGTGTCGGCGTTCCGTCGGTCGAACCGTCCCGCGCG
>JBBQCR010000095.1:0-10838 GCA_038318935.1 Phycisphaerales bacterium | reverse complement strand
GATGCCATGGCTGGGGGCGTTCCTGCGAAACCGACTCATTCGCCGCAGCGACGCGTGTCTCTTCTACGGGCCAACGTCGAAGACGCAGTACATCGCCTCCGGACTTTCCGCGGAGCGACTCTTCGTCGCTCCCAACGCGATTGATCAGACCAGCATCGCATCGGCACGTGCCGCCTGGGCCGATCCCGCGCGGCAAGCGGAGTTTCGGCGGCAGGAGGGTCTGGGCAGCGGTCCGGTGGTGGTGTATCTCTCACGTCTGGAACACGAGAAGCGGCCTGACGTCCTCCTCGACGCGCTTGCTGCGATTGGCCGCACGCGGGGCGATGTGCGAGTCGTCTTCATCGGCAAGGGTAGCGAACGCGACGCGCTCGAAGCCAAGGCCCGCGCGATGGGACTCAGCGAACGCGTTGTCTTCGCGGGGCCGATCTACGATGACGAGCGACTTGCTCCCTGGTGCAGCGTGGGGTCGTGTCTCGTGCAGCCTGGAGCGCTTGGGCTCAGCATTTTCCATGCATTCGGCTTCGGGTTGCCGGTCATCACGAGCGGCAACATGGCGATTCAGATGCCGGAGACCGAGGCGTTGATTGATGGCGACAACGGTCTGTTCTACGAGCATCTGAATCCCGACGCACTGGCACGTGCGATCCTTCGAATCGTCGACGACGACGCGCTGCGTGCAACGCTGCAGGCGGGTGCGTTGCGGACCGTCAGCGGTCCTGGGGGGCGCAACGTGCAGGGGATGGTCGCGGGATTCCTCGACGCGATCCGCTGGGTGGCGGCGCGGCGTGGGCGGGCATGATGATCACGATGACGATCATCATCGGCCGATCATGCCGCGGCACCATTCCTCCAGCACCATGATCTCCAACGCGATGGGCATCGGGGTGGAGACGCGCGTGATTCCCCGTCGCAGGCGATCGACGGCCTTCGGGCTCAAGATCCCGCTCTTGACGAGATAGCCGTCGTGGAGGTCCTGTCCGTAGCGATCCATGATGGCCCGGATCCACGCACGCCACGGCGGCGTGAATCCGCGCTTCTGGCGCGCCAGAACGAAATCGGGAACGATGCCCTGCACCGCGCCGCGAAGCCACGCCTTCGGCGCGAGTTGATCGTCGGGACGGAGCTTTCGCAGGCCGATCACGGTCTCGATCAGTCGATAGTCGACCAGTGGCATGCGCCCCTCGACTGACGCGGCCATGCTGAGGCGATCGCCTTGGTTGATGCCGTTGCAGAGCAGGTACGTCTCGCAGATCAGTCGAGTGATGCTGAGGTCGGGACGATCCCAGAGTTCCGCTCCGCGAAAGATGGCCGCAGGATCGACGCCGGCTGTCGCTTGCTGAAAGCCATCGGTCATGGTGTCGGAGATCGCTTGTGCGGCCTCCATGTAATGGCTCGCGGTGTTGTAGAAAACCAGTTGATGCGGATCGCTGGTGAGGTCGCTGCGATAGCGAGAGAGGCTGGAACGAAGGCCGCCAAGATCGCGGAGCCAGCGCATGCCGCCGACATAGCTCATCGGTGGCCGTCGATACGAAAGATAGTCGCGAACCCCGGCTTGGCCCGAACGAGCGGCGAGCTTGCGTCGGCTTTGACGCACGGCTTCCTGCACCCATGGGTAGCCCCAGAACAGCTCGTCGCCTCCCTGACCGAGCAGCATCACCGGCACGTTGGCGGCTCGCGCGGCTTGCATGAGGGCGAGATAGCTCGGCCCCGAGGGATCGGCAATTGGATCATCGCGTCGATAGCAGACCTCTGAGAAGAGCCGCACCACGTCATCGGTGGTGAGCTCGATCTCGTGCATCTTGATCTTCAGGTAGTCAGCGAGCTCCCGCGCCGCGCCGCGCTCGTCCTGCCACGGCGAGCCGGGATATCCCACGGTGAACGCCTCGATCTTGCCGGCGTACCGCTTGGCGGCGAGACACGCGATGGCACTCGAGTCAAGTCCGCCGCTCAGCGCCACGCCAACCGGAACGTCGGAACGAATGATCAGTTCGCCGATCTCCTCGAGTTGCTCGCGAACGGCAGTCACCGGATCGCGGTCGATCGTCGGAGCATCCTCCATCGACCAGTAACGTCGCTGCGTGATCGCCCACGGATCGAGTTCGATCTCCAGGAGGTGCCCCGCGGGGAGCTTCCGTATCCCGCGAACCGCCGAGAGCGGCTCGGGCACGAAGCTGTAGTGGAGGTACAGCTTGATTGCTCCCCAATCCGGCTCGAACGGCACCGCCCCTGCACGCACGAGACTCCCTGCCTCGGAACAGAAGACGAGTCCATCCTTTGTCTCGACGAGTTGCAGCGGCTTTTCACCGATTCGATCGCGGGCGATAAGCACTCGCCGACGCTTGGCGTCGTGCAGAGCGAACGCGAACATGCCACGCAAATGCTTGACGCAGTCGGTGCCGTACTCCTCATAGAGGTGGGCGATGGTCTCGCAATCGCTCTTGGTGTGGAAGCGATGGCCGCGGCGTTCCAGGTCACGTCGCAGCTCGACGTAGTTGTAGATCTCGCCGTTGGCGACTAGCCCGATCGACTTGTCCTCGTTCCAGAGCGGCTGCCAGCCGCCGGTGAGATCGATGATCGACAGTCGCCGCATCCCCAGGCGCACGCCGTCGGCGGCGAGAAATCCCTCGCCGTCGGGGCCACGATGTATCTGAGCGTCCGCTAGCTTTCGCAGCAGCGCTTCGTCAGCATCGTTGAGGGATCGGGGTCGGATGATTCCGAAGATGCCACACACTGCGAAGTTCCGTTAGCGGACACCGATGGGAAACGTCTTCACGTCATCGGGCGTCGATTCCAGGTTCTGCTCAAAATCACCGTCGCCGTCTTCTGCCCGGGGGGAGTCCTCTTCGGCCCACTCCTCGTCCTCGTCCGCGGTCGCCCGGCTTGCCGCGAGAACAAGATCTTCACGCGAGATCCGTTCCATTCGCACCAGGATGATGCAGAACATGAAGAGCGGGTACGCCCCCCAGATCTGTCCCATCTTCTGCGAGAGAAGGAACTGGTAGAGCGTGACGGCGATGAGCGTTCCGACGAGCGCACGCGACACCGGATCATCGGCCACGAGCCGGAACAGTCGGACGCCAGCGTTCGCCGTGGCGATGAAGAGAATCGCGGAGATCGACGCTCCCAGAACGCCGAGCTCGCAGAGGAGGTCGGCAAGCAGAACGTGCGAGTAGATATCGCCCGTTTGATTGGGGATGTAGTTGAAGGCGTCTGACCCAAGGCCCGTGAGCCACATCTCCGGTCGCCGCAGGTACGCGGTAAACAGGTCGACGACGTTCTGGAAACGCCCCTCGCCGCCGTACAGGAGTGATTCAGAGTTCCAACGGTTCTCGTTCTCACGCACGACAAAGAACGAGGAGACCACGAAGAAGGCCACGGCGACGAGCAGGATGCCTGCGACCGTTTGGGCGAAGCCCGCGAAGTTTCGTACCCGTTTCGCCAAGGGGTACATGGCGATCAGCAGCGGGATCGTGAACATGACCTGACCGCGCGAGCCGGACAGCATCGCCAAGGACGTGCCCATGATGAACGCTGCGATGCGAAGGGCCGTGAAGGCCTTCGAAGGATTCGGCAGGACCATCAGCACCGCGACGATCATCACCATGCCACCCAGCGTGCCGGTGGCCAGCGGATTCGATTTGGTGACGGTGTCGAGATACAGGATGTACCGGCCGCCCCAGAAGACGAACTTCGGATTGATGGCCAGCAGGAAGCAAACGATGGTTCCGACGATGAGAAACGCAGTGAACATCTCGCGCAGGTCGCGAACCCGCGAGATGAGCAGCGGTGCCAGGATGAAGCTCAGGAGGTTGTAGGGGATCGATTCGGTGACGAGGTACGGCAGGAGCGGTGACGGTGACCAAAGCTGCGACAGCGATGCCAGGGCGTAGAGGAACAACGTCAAGCTGAACGCCACATTGAGGAACCGCCTGGTCGTCAACTGGCCACTGAAAGCAAGGACCAGCACGGCCCAGATTGCAAGGACGCCGATGGAGATATTCGTGAGGGAGCTTCGGTCGATGAAGATCGGGTGACAGGCCTGCAGAAGCTGCTCGAGCCCGAACATGCACAGGATGAAGACGAACGCCCACGCTGGCCGGACAAGCGCGATCGCCCCGAGGACCGCGACGATGATGAGGCTGAGAAGTTCAATCATCGTTCGTTCACCGGACGGGCTCTCGGAGTGGTCTCGACGATGTCCTCACCGCGGAATGGGCCTCAGTGGTTGTGGCAGCCTACTGGTCGTGTCCAATACTCTGGGGCATCGTGTGGCCCGCATCGCGAAGGGTCTTCTCGCGTCGCGCCAGGTCCATATCGTGCTCGACCATCATCTCCGCGAGCTGTTCCACGGTCGTTGTCGCGGTCCAGTGAAGCCTGGCCTTGGCCTTCGTGCAGTCGCCCAGAAGCTGTTCGACTTCGGCCGGCCTGAAGTAGCGAGGATCGATCTCGACGAAGTCCTTGTAGTCGAGTCCGACGTGGCCGAACGCCAGCTCGCAGAAGGTCCGCACGGAGATCATCTTGCCCGTCGAAACGACGTAGTCGTCGCCTTCGGGCTGCTGGACCATCCGCCACATCGCGTCGACGTAGTCGCCAGCGAACCCCCAGTCGCGAAGGGCATCGAGGTTGCCGAGGTACAGCTTGCGCTGCATGCCGAGCTTGATGCGTCCGACCGCACGGGTGATCTTGCGGGTGACGAAAGTTTCGCCGCGCCGCGGGCTCTCGTGATTGAACAGGATGCCGCAACTGGCGTGGACGTTGTAGGACTCGCGGTAGTTGACGGTGATCCAGTGGCCGAACACCTTGGCGCAGCCGTACGGAGATCGCGGATAGAAGGGAGTGGTCTCCTTCTGCGGCACTTCCTGCACCTTGCCGTACATCTCACTGGAGCTCGCCTGGTAGAAGCGAACCTGCTTGCCGGAGGCATCCTGGAAGCTACGAACCGCTTCCAACATCTTGAGCGTTCCGATCGCCACGATGTCGGAGGTGAAGATTGGCTGGTCGAAGCTCACGCGAACATGGCTTTGGGCGCCGAGGTTATAGACCTCGTCGGGCTTGACATCCTGCATCAGTCGCGAGAGTCCGGCGCCGTCGGAGAGGTCGCCGTAGTGCAGGTGAAGTCTGGCGCCTCGTTCGTGCGGGTCCTGGTAGATGTGATCGATGCGGCTGGTGTTGAAGCTCGCCGAACGCCGGATCACCCCGTGGACGTCGTAGCCCTTCGAGAGAAGCAGTTCAGCAAGGTAGGAACCGTCTTGGCCGGTGATGCCGGTGACGAGAGCGCGTCGTGAGGTAGACATGGATGAGTTCGCCGGATGCGGGCCTAGTCCGCGATGGTTCCTTATCGGGCAGGTCGCCAGCGGTCTTGACCGGCAAGCTCGCACAACGCCACCAAGGGTCGCGGAGTCTACAGTCGGCGACCACCGGACCGGGCATCGGACTGCGGAGCCAACTTCGGTTCCCGCTCCCGTCCCCCCCGCGAATGGGAGTCTCCGGTAACGTCCCGCTCCCGAAGTGCGCGATCGCCAATGGCGCAAGCCGCCAGCTCAGGCGATTAGGGGGGCCGGTACGGTCAACGCCGCCGACTGGTTCGAGTCTTCGCGTCAGACGTGGCCGAACGTTCTATCTTTCGCCGCAGTTGGGCTCACAGTTGGGCTCACAGTTGGGCCCGTATTTGGGACCGCATTGGGGTCCGATCGGGGGCCACTTCGGTCGATACTGACCAGCACCTTCACCGAACTCCCTTCCGATGGACCTCTCCAAACAACGCATCGTGGTCACCGGCGGCGCCGGATTCCTGGGCCGAGCCGTCCTCGAGAGCTTGCGCCGTCGCGGTGCGACCGAGGTCGCGATTCCGCGGCGCCGCGACTTCGACCTCACCAACGAGGTCGATGTGGCCCGCATGTATGCCCAAATGCGCCCGGACGTGGTCCTGCATCTCGCGGCCGAAGTCGGTGGCATCGGTGCCAACATGGACAATCCGGGGCGCTATTTCTTCGCGAATATGGCCATGTCCCTGCACCTCATCGAGCACGCACGGATCAACAAGCTGAGCAAGTTCGTGCAGGTCGGAACGATCTGTGCGTACCCGAAGTTCACGCCGGTGCCGTTTCGAGAGGAAGAGCTCTGGAACGGTTACCCGGAGGAAACCAACGCTCCGTACGGAGTGGCGAAGAAGGCCGCGATGGTGATGCTCGACGGCTATCGCCGACAGTACGGCCTCAAGAGCGCCTACCTGTTGCCGGTCAACCTGTATGGTCCGTGGGACAATTTCGACCTGCACACCTCGCACGTCATCCCGGCGCTCATCCGCAAGTGCGTCGAGGCGATCGACGCAAACCGCGATCACATCACCTGCTGGGGCACCGGCGGCGCGAGCCGGGAGTTCCTCTACGTCGAGGACGCCGGCGAAGGCGTCGTGCGGGCCGCGGAGACCATGGACGATCCGACGCCAATCAATCTCGGCACCAACATGGAGATCACGATCAAGGACCTCGTGACGCTGATCGCCAAACTCACCGGCTTTCGCGGTGAGATTCGCTGGGACAGCAGCAAGCCCGACGGACAGCCGCGCCGCTGCCTCGACACCGAAAGGGCCGCAAAGCTGCTGAATTGGCGAGCCAAGGTGGGCTTCGAAGAGGGACTGAAGCGCACGATCGAGTGGTTCCGGGCCCACAAGCTCGACCGCATCGCGCATTGAGGCCGCAAGCGGAGTTCGACGCCATGCAAGTCGCCAGCAAAGCAACCAACCACGTCGGCGGCCCGAATCCGCGGCTCTCCAACGAATCCGCCGATCATCACGACGCCGACATTTCGGACGCGGCCCGTCACGCGCGCATCGTGATCCTCAACCAGTACTACGTTCCCGATGTCGCATCGACCGGCCACTTGCTGCACGAACTCGCGGAGGAGTTTGCCCGGCTGAAGAAGCCCGTTCGCGTGACCACCTGCTTCCCGAGCTACGGCCCGCCGGAAACCTGGTTGCCCTGCGCGGCCCACGAGACGACCAACGGAGTGGAGGTCAGACGCCTTCTGACCACCCGCTTCAGCAAGGACCGGCTCGCTGGCCGGCTGCTCAACTCGATCACCTTTCTCGTGCCGCTCGGATTGCGGCAGCTCTTCGCGAAGCGAAAGGGAAACGTCTACCTCTACACCAGCAATCCGCCGTACCTCGGGGTCATCGGCGGGTTCGTCTCGCTCTTCCGCCGACACCCCTACGTTGTCTTGCTGCACGATTCCTATCCGCATCTTGCGGTGTGGGTCGGAAAGATCGGCGCTGGCGGGTTCATCGACCGGCTCTGGGATCGACTCAATCGCGTCATGTACCGCCGGGCTCTGCACACGATCGTGCTCTGTCAAAAGGCCAAGGAACTTGTCGTTCGGGACTACGGACTCGATCCGAGCCGAGTGCACGTGATCCCCAATTGGGCGGATCCCTCGGCGCTCAAGCCGGTGCCGAAGCGGGAGACGCAGTTCGCGCGACAGCACAGTCTCCTCGAGACCTTCACGATTCTCTATTCCGGCAACCTCGGCCTGTACTACGAGTTTGAGACGTTGCTCTCGGCTGCGGACAAGCTGCGCGACGAGAACTTCCGCATCGTGTTCATCGGGTCCGGCGGCAAGAAGCAGTTCATCGCCGACGAGGTCGCGCGTCGCGGGCTGAAGAACGTGCAGATGTTCCCGTATCAACCGTTCGAGACGCTCAACGACTCGCTCAACGCCTGCGATGCAAGCGTGGTGACGATCGCCCAGGGAATCGAGGGGATCTCGTTCCCGTCGAAGCTCTACTCGTCGCTGGCGGTCGGCAAGCCGATCATCGCCATCAGTGAGGAGGGCAGCGAGTTGAAGGACATCGTTGAACGCGAAGGCGCCGGACTCTGGGTCAAGCTTGGGGACGTGGACGGCCTCGTCGCAGCGATCCGACGATTGATCGCTGAACGCGAGTTCTGCGAGCAGGCGGGCAGCAACGCCCGTGCGCTGATGGAGCGACGTTACACGCTGCAGGCGTCCGCCCGCGCGTACGCGCACGTGCTCGAACTCGCTGCCGACGAGGGATCGCGATGAGCGACCGCACGCCGCTTCGCGTGTTGGTGATCACCGAAGACGATCCGCTGTACGTCATCCGGTTCTTCGAGGTGTTCTTCGCCGAACTTCCAAAGGACCGGATCGAGCTCGTTGGCGTGACGATCTCCAAGGCCTTCCATGAACCGATCTTGAAGACCGCGCGACGGATCCGTCGCTTCTATGGGACGGTCGATTTTCTTCGGCTTCTGCCGCGGTACATCGGCGCGAAGCTCTTCGGGGCGAGCATCGGCACACTCGCCCGTCGCTACGGATTTCCAATTGTCGACGCCCGAAGCGTCAACGGCCAGGATTACCTCGCGAAGGTCAAGGCGCTCAAGCCCGACGTGATCGTCTCGGTGGCGGCCCCGGAGATCTTCCGCAAGCCGCTGCTGTCGCTGCCGCGCTATGGCTGCATCAACATCCACTCGGGACGCCTGCCCAAGTACCGCGGCATGATGCCCACCTTCTGGCAACTCAAGAACGGCGAGCCAAACGTCACGGTCACGATCCACGAGATGGTCGAGAAGCTCGATGCAGGCGGCATCGTTCGCACCCTCGAGTTCCCGCTCCAGCAGCAGGACTCGCTGCATCGGGTCATCACGGGCACCAAGCGTGAAGGGGCGCGGCTGATGATCGACGTTCTCACGTCGATCGACGGCGCAGCGTTACCCTCGACTCCGCTGGACATGCGGGAATCCCATTACTTCAAGTTCCCTCAGCCCGACGATGTCGCCGCGTTCCGGGCCCGCGGCCACAGGATGCTCTGAGTGCAGCGATCAACCGACAACCCGAGCTCCGCACCGCTGGCTGCGATGTCGATCGATGTCGAGGACTGGTTCCAGGTCGAGAATCTTCGGAGCGCCGTCGCGCGGGACACGTGGGACTCGCGCGAACTGCGGGTCGAGCGAAACACCGATCGCATGCTGGAACTGCTGCGGAACAACGGTGTGAAGTCGACGTGTTTCATTCTCGGCTGGGTCGCCGAGCGCTGCCCGCAGTTGGTCAAGCGCATTCAGGCGGACGGACACGAGATCGCGAGCCATGGCTATGGGCACGATCTCATCTACTCGCTCACGCCGGAAGCGTTCCGCGAGGACATTCGCCGCGGAAAAGGCATGCTCGAGGAGCTCTGCGGCGTGGCCGTGAAGGGCTATCGGGCGCCGAGCTTTTCGATCACCGACTGGTCGATCGACATCCTGCAGTCGGAGGGCTTCACCTACGACAGCTCGTCGTTCCCGACCGTGGCCCACGATCGCTACGGCAAGCTCACCGGGATGGACGCAGGCATACCGATCGTCGAGCTGCGGCCCGGCTTCCATGAAGTCTGCGTCTCCTGCTGGAAAGTCGCAGGCAAGTCGATTCCGTGGGGCGGCGGCGGGTACTTCCGACTCTTGCCGTACGCCCTGTTCCGCAGAGGCGTGCGCTCCATCCTCGGCGCGGGCTCGCCGTACGTCTTCTACATCCATCCGTGGGAGATCGACGCCGCTCAGCCGCGGATGAGCGGCCTCAAACGTTCGCACGCGTTCCGCCACTACGTCAATCTCGGGCGCTGCGAAGCCCGCTGGAACGCGCTGCTCGGCGAGCATAGATGGACGACGATCGCGGATCTTCTCGCCAACGAAACTCAGGTCCGCGCGAAGCGCTGAATTTCCGCGGGCGGCTGCCGCCAGACCGGCGCCTTGCGCTTGCCTTCGGCGAGGTACCACTTGACCATTCGGTCGATGCCTTCGCTGAGCGGGATGGCGCTCTTGAAGCCCGCCTTGGCGAGTTTTTCAGCCTCGAACTTGGTCTCGTCGCGGAAGAGCTTCCGCACCCGCATGCTCGAGATCGGAAGGTTCCTGCCGGTGAGGGCGATCACGAGATCGAACGGCTTTGCCAGCAGCAGCGCGAACCACATCGGCAGGTTGAGACCGGCGCTCGATCGGCCCAGCGACTTGGCGATCGTCTCGGCGATCTGTCGGCTGGTCATGTCGGGCTTCTCGATGAAGTTGAATGCATCGATACCGGTCGCGTTGGTGTCGAGCCGGCGCTTCCAGAGGTACAGCGTGGCGGCGACGAGATTCTCGACGTAGCTCAGGCCTTTGATGTTGTTCGCCGGACCAGCGATCAGGAACTTGCCGCTCTCCACCTGGCGGATCAGCGAGTACATGTTCGCGAAGTTGTTGGTACCGAAGGTGATGGTGGGTCGGATGACCTGGCACGCCCGATTGCCGCCTTTGGCGACCCATGCCCGAAAGACCTTCTCGCCGGCAAGCTTGCTCGCTCCGTACGGATGGTTCGGCTTGGGCTCCACCTCCTCGACGATCGGGAGGGTGGTGTCGCCATAGATCGCGCAGCTCGAATAGAAGCAGCAGCGGGTGATGCCAGCAGCGTCCATGGCCTCGCAGAGGTTTCGTGAACCCTGCTCATTGACCGCGTAGTAGGTGGGCTCGTCGATCCCGAAGTCGTGATGAGCTGCTGCGAGATTGAACACCGCGTCGCAGCCGGTGATCGCGTCACGAACCACCTCGGGATCGCGCACATCACCCCGCAGAAACTTGGTCAATTCCCCGTTGGCGAACTGCCCGGGCGCCGGTTCCCAGAGGTCAAGACCCACAACCTGATGGCCGTCGGCCGCGAGCCGCCGAACGAGAAAGGAACCGATGAATCCTGTGGCACCGGTGACGAGGATTCGCATTGCAAGAACTTTCCGAAGGGGCAGGAGACGGCGGCGAACGAGGGAGCGGACCTTGCTTGGGGACCGCTGAAGAATATCGACCGTCCACGTGCAGCGATTCGAT
>JBBQCR010000094.1:0-10860 GCA_038318935.1 Phycisphaerales bacterium | reverse complement strand
GGGCAGTTCGGGACTTGCTCGTTGAATGCCCGCGGCGATGAGCCCCATGAAGAGCGGTTGCGGGCGCAGCGGACGACTGGTGAGTTCGGGGTGAAACTGTCCACCGATGAAGTAGGGGTGCACCGTCTGCGGAAGCTCAAGGACCTGCATGATGGGATATTTCGGATGGCGTCCCGAGAAGACGAGTCCCGCCGCTGTGAGTGGTTCGATGAAGCGTGGCTCGACCTCGTATCGGTGGCGGAAGCGCTCGCGCACCGACGACTTGCCGTCGTAGAGAAAACTCGCCAGCGAGTCCGGCTCGAGAACGACATCCTGGCCGCCAAGCCGCATCGTCCCGCCCATGATCCCTTCAATCTTCTTCTGATCGGGCAATTCGCTGATGACTGCGTTGCGCGTGCGGGCATCAAACTCGCTGGAGTTTGCGTCGGCAATCCCCAAGACGTTGCGGGCGTATTCGATCACCGCGACCTGAAAGCCGAGGCAGATTCCGAGGAACGGAATCCCTTGGGTGCGACAGACTTGCACACACCGGATCTTGCCTTCAACGCCGCGGACACCGAATCCGCCGGGCACGATGACCGCGTTCATCGCACCGACGGCCTTCTTGGCCTGATCGAGCGAGTTGAGTTCCGTGGTGTCGAGCCAATGGGTCTTGATCTCGCAGCTCAATTGAATGGAACAGTGTTCGATGGCTTTTTCAATCGATGCGTACGCGTCGCGCAGTGATGCGTACTTGCCGGCGATGCCAAGGTCGATGCGATGCCGACGAGGTGCAATGAGCTTGTTGGAGAACGCGAGCCAGTTCTGCCGGGCCGCGTCCTCAAGCGACGGATTGACGCGATCGTGCAGATGAAGCAGCGACAGGATCTCTCGATCAAGCCCCTGGGCACGCATCGCTTCGGGAATCACGTAGATCGAGTCGCGGTCGTGCATCGAGAACACCCGGCGCATCGGCACGTTGGAGAACATGGCGATCTTCTCGCGCACCTTTTCGGTCACCGGGTTCTTGGCCCGACACGCGACGATGTGCGGCTGGATGCCTGCTTCCATCAATCGCTTGATGCCGAGTTGTGCGGCTTTGCTCTTCTGTTCACCAAGGATCGACGGCTCGAGCACGTACGTGAGGGCGACGAAGCATGTCGACTCCGTTCCTTCCTCGAAGGCCAGTTCGCGCAATGCTTCAATGTAGAAACCGTTCTCGTAGTCACCCGCGGTGCCGCCGACTTCCACGAAGACCACGTCGAGCGGCTTGCCGTTGTTGCCGCTCATCGCAAGTTCGCGCAGCCGGTACTTCACCGAACCGGTGACGTGCGGGATCATCTGCACGTCGCGTCCGAGATAGCCGCCGCGCCGCTCTCGCTCCAGCACTTCGGTGTAGATCTGGCCGGCGGTGACGAAGTTCTTGCGGGTGAGATTCTGGCTGAGCAACCGCTCGTAGGTCCCCAGATCCATGTCCGACTCGCCGCCGTCCTCGAGTACGAAGACCTCGCCGTGTCGATAGGGATTGAGCGTCCCTGCGTCGATATTGAGATAGCCCTCGAGCTTGATCGGGGCGACCGAGAGTCCCTTGTCCTGCACCAGCTTCGCAAGCGAACTCGCGAAGATGCCCTTCCCGAGCCCGCTCATGACCGTGCCGACGACGACGACGAACTTGGTGCGACCTCGCTCATAACCCGGCGGCGCAGGCGAGTATCCCTCGGTGCTCTCATCGGTCTGGCCGAACTTCGACAGAAACCCACCCTCATCAAACGGGTGGGCGTTGGACGGGTGCGGATCAGGATTCGAGCTGGCGGAGTCCGAGAGGGGCATTCCCTACCGTACCACGCCGGGGGTCCGGTTGGAAGGGGCTTGAGGACGGAGCATGCATTCGTCCATCAACCGGTGGAACGAGCGAGTCGCGTCAGCCACGCTTCATACTGCTCCGGCGTGTCAATCCCGTGGAAGGCCGCCCGTCCCACGGCCACCGCGATGGCGTAACCGTGCTCCAGCACGCGCAATTGCTCAAGCTGTTCGGTCTGCTCGAGCGGGGTCGGTGCCAGCCCGAGAAATGTCGCGAGGAACGCGCGTCGGTAGACGTAGAGCCCCACGTGCTTCAGCGGCGGAGCCAAGGCGACGGCGTTGGGGCGTTTGGCGAGGTCCGTCGCTCGATCACGCCAGTGCGGCACCAGGGCACGCGAAAAGTAGAGGGCCGTGCCACGCTGGCTGACCACGACTTTGACGACGTTGGGATCGCTTGGGTCCTCGTCGGCGGCGAAGGGACTGGCGATCGTTGCCATCGGGCAGTCGGAATTGCGTTCCAAGGCATCGACCGCTGCGTCGATGAGTTCCGGTTCGATCGATGGCTCGTCCCCCTGCACGTTGACGATCATCTCGCACGAGAGCCGCGCGGCGACCTCGGCGATGCGGCTGGTGCCGTTGGGATGATCGGCGCGGGTCATCACCGCCTCGCCTCCAAAGCCGCGGACGGCATCGAAGATACGGGCGTCGTCGGTGGCGACGATGATGCGGCCGACGCGAGCGCTCTTGGCCGCCTGTTCGCAGACGTGCTGGATGAGCGGCTTGCCACTTCGGGCAACCAGCGGCTTGCCCGGGAATCGCGTCGATCCGAATCGGGCGGGAATGATCGCGACGACGTCGGACCTGCTCGAATTGGTCGGTGTGCTGGTCAGCCGCCCAGTTCCTTGCGGAGCTCTTCGATTTCCTTCCGCTTCTCGCGGATGTCCCGGTAGCCAATGTTCGTGCGAAGAATCGCGGAGCAGATGTCGAATGCTTCTTTCGCGGCGGCGGGACTGTTCTCGTCCTTCGCTTGGGCGATGAGCGACAGCATGAGCTCGTAACGAATGTCGATCTCGACTTCCTTCAGCGTCGAGTCGATGCCTTGGAGGGCCTCTCGGAATTCGCTGATCGCCTCGGTGTGCCATCCCATCGCGGCGAAACACCGCCCAAGCATGAAGGTCGCGCGGACCTTGTACTTCGATTCTTCCTTTGCAGCCTGGAAACAGGCCATCGCGTCCTCGAAGTTGCCGAGGTCGTATTCGATGCGACCGAGGTCAATCTTGAGCCCGCGATCGGTCGGGTACTTCTTCGCCCGCTCGCGATACTCGGCCCCCTCCAACTCGCGAGTCTCGCGCGTCAACTCCATGAACTCGGTCTTGAGGATCAGGTCGGTCGGTGCGGCGTCGAGCCGATCCTTCGCGGCCGCCAAGCGGCGCCTGAGTTGCGCGATGCGGACATCGCCTGCCTGCATGCGAAAGCGATATTCGCCGAGCCGCTCGTGGCCGGTGATGTAGACGGAGTAGGCAAGCTCCTCGCCTTCAAGGGTGTTCTGACGCTTGAGGAGCTGCGCATACTTTGAGATTGCCTCCGGAGACATCGGGTTGTCATCGAACTCGCGCTTGGCCCGATCCAGATTCCGCATCTCGATATCGGCGCCACCGGAGAGGCTGTCCTGCTCTTCCAGTGCCCGCTGCTTGTCGGCGTCCTTGATATTGCGGCGATAGTCGTTGGTCGCACCCTGCGGTGCATTGAAGCCGCCGCGTTCGATCGCCTGCTGGGCCTGAAGACCCTTGATCTGGTTGGCGAGTTGGCTGTCGGTCGGATCGATCTCAAGCGCCGTCTCGGCGGCGGCGTACGCCTCCGGCCAGCAATCCACCTTGCTGAAGTGATCCTTCGCCGCGACCCACAGGCTCTTCTTCTTGATCTGCTGCTTGCGCATCATGTTGAGCAGCCGCGGAGCGAGCCACTTGCCGAATTCGACTTCGCGGATCACTCCAGTCGCTTCCATCAGCTCCATCGCGAGCGAGAGGTTGTTGAGGTCGTGCATCCAGACGAACTCGGCGGTGGCGAAGCGATCCACCGGCCCCGGTCCCTCGACCTTCTTGATGTCCTCACGCTTGGCCGCCTTGCCGCCGGCGTTGAAGTGCTTGATCCCGGCGTCGTACATCGACTCGTGGGCGCTCTTGTTGCTCGGATCAAGCCGCAGCCCCATGGCGAAGCAGAACATCGCGTAGGGATAATTCTGCTGCGCGATGGCGACCCGACCGTGGTTGAACCACTTGTTGGCCTTCTCAGGATCGGGCTGGAATGCGCCAGCACCCGGTTTGCCACCTGGTTTGCCACTGGGGTTACCGCCTGCGGGAGTGGCTTCGCCAGCGTCAGGCTTCTTCTTGAAGAACGGAAACACGTGGGGGGGTCTTCTCAAGCCGGTCCGCTGGTCCGCCGGAAGCGGAGCGAGCGAGAGGCCAGCGGGGGGGGCGGAAGGGTGGTTGGAACGAAGGGCCGGCGTCCCCGGGAGCAAGCGACTCGCCACCCGGATGCGTGAAAGGTAAACGTCAAGAGCGGTCTCGGTCAATGCGACCGGTCGAGTACTCGCAACGGGTCCTGCAATCGAAAACTCTCATCGGCTGACCGGGAACGCAGGCGATAGCATGACACAATGGCCTCCGTCGCGCCGGATCCCGCACCCTCCCGTCCCCAACGGCACATTGTCGTCTATCCCGATCCCATCCTTCTTCGTCGATCCGAGCCGGTTGAGCGCATCGACGAGCGAATTCGTGGGCTGTTGGACGACATGGTTCGGATCATGCAAGACGAGGAAGGGGCTGGGATCGCCGCTCCGCAGGTCGGCGAGAACCTTCGAATCTTCATCGTTGAGGCCCGCGAGGCCACCGAGAACCGGCCCGCCGAGGCGCTCGGGATCTACATCAACCCCGCGCTGTTCGACGCCGATGGCGGCGTCGAACCGTTTGAGGAGGGATGCCTGAGCCTGCCGGGCATCCGGGCGGATATCCGGCGGCCACCGAAGATTCGGATCGAGGCGACCGACGGGACCGGCCAGCGTTTCACCCGCACCGACGACGGCATTCTGGCACGCATCTGGCAGCACGAATTCGACCATCTGGAAGGGACGCTGATCCTCGATCGCATGTCGACCATGGACAAACTGGCGACCCGGAAGAAGGTCAAGGAACTGCGGGAGGAGTACGAGTTGAAGGCGAGTGCTCCTGCGATCCCGCCGTCGAGCAGAAAGACCTCCTTCCGATGACCTCCCGACGGCTGCGACTGGTCTTCCTCGGCTCCGGGGCGTTCGGTTGTCCGACCCTGCAGCTTGTCGCCGAACGGCACGAGGTCGTCCTCGCGGTCACGCAACCCGATCGGCCCGCCGGCCGCGGCCGCACGATGACAGCGACACCGGTTGCCGCGTGGGCTGCCGAACGGGGCATCGCCACGCGAAAGCCCGAGGACGTGAGTCGCGAGGAGGAAGTCGCTGCGATCCGAGCCGTGCGGCCAGACGCCTTTGTGGTCATTGCGTTCGGCCAAAAACTCACGCCCGCTCTGTTGCACGACATCTTCGCCATCAACCTGCACGCCTCGCTCCTTCCGAAGTACCGAGGCGCCGCACCGATCAACTGGGCGATGATCGATGGCGAGACCGAGACCGGCGTGTCGGTGATCAGCCTCGCTCAACGAATGGATGCCGGACTCGTGTACGCAACCGGGCGCACGAACATTGATCCGCTCGAGACCTGTGGCGAACTGCATGATCGCCTGGCTGCCATCGGCCCAGCCGCAGTGCTCGATACCCTCGATCGATTCGCCGCGGGGTCGCTTGCCGGGGTCGTGCAGGACGAAGCACTGGTCACCAAGGCCCGAAAGCTCAGTAAGGACGACGGCCGTATCGACGTCGCATCCGCGGACGCTCGCACGCTTCGCTGTCGCATTCACGGATTGACGCCATGGCCGGGCTGCGATGTTCGGGTCGACGGTCAGACGGTACGGCTGCTGCGGGTGCGAGATCACGACGCGACGGACGGGGACCCGGGCACCGTGGCGGCTGACGGGACGATCCGTTGCGCTGGCGGACGACTTGAGGTGCTGGAGCTGCAGCCACACGGCGGAACCGCGATGTCGCTGGCGGCCTATCGCGGCGGGCGGCGCTGGGCGCAGGGAATGAGCGTGACGCGAGTCGACTGAAGACGCCGTGCGGGGGACGTAGACTGCGGTCCGCGTGCGAGGTCTTCTGCAACTTTTTCTTCCCTTCATGCGACTCGGCGGAGCCGAGGCGTCGATCACCGCGCAGCCAGATCGGGTGGTGACCGCGCCCTCCGCGAAACCGAAGCGAACGGCCGCATCAAAGCCCGCCAGGGCGCGCGGCAAGAAGCGAGTGAGCGATCGACAGCGCTGCTACGACGCCTTGGTCGACGACATGAAGTCGACCTTCGGCTTCCGGGTGCGCAAGTGGCGCCGTTCGATGTCGGGCTGCGCGTGGGAACTGCTCTACCACGATGGACGTCGGCAGCGGATGCTGGAATCGCCCTATCCGAAGAGTCCCTTGAGCTGCGCAATTTTTCTGCACGAGGTCGGACATCACGCGATCGGACTTGGTGTTGTCCGTCCGCGATGTCTCGAAGAGTTGCGGGCGTGGGAGTGGTCACTCACGAGCATGGAGGCACGAGGTCTTGCGATCGACGACAAAGTGCGCACTCGCATGCGGCGGTCGATGGAGTACGCGGTGGCCAAGGCGACGCGACGCGGCATCCGTGAGTTGCCCGTCGACTTGCTGCCGTACTTGCCAGCCGCACCCGCAGCGGGATTGGCTACCACAGGCTGTTAGGCGAAGATGGACAGCAGTTGCCCCGAGGTGACGACGATGGGCCGGTAGAGCACCGTGATCTGCTCGGCTGGCGGAAGTTCGATCGGATGGGTGATCGTGACCTCGCGGCGGCAGGGACGTGGAGTGGTGATGGCGGGGAGTGACGTTCCTTCGAGCCGCTGGTCCTGCATCTGGAGACTGATGATTGCGGTGGTGAGCACCGCGACCTGCGCTTCGGCGATGGCGGCGCGGGCTTGCGCCGCATCGCGCTCTGCTGCGAGCATCGCGTCGCATCGCTCCGCCGCTGCGCTGGGGAAGGCCGACTTAGGTGAAGCGCAGCAGGCGGAGACGATGCGTGGTTCGCGACAAACCGGATGGAGTCCGATGCGGCAGTGGGGAGGATTCGTCGAGCAGTGCGTCATCGCACCGGGAGGTATCGCGAGCCCCGCGCCCCGCTCGCGTGCCACGCCCGGCACCCGATAAGATCCTCGGCCTCACCAGCACCAACAGCGAAGCGCGTGCTTCCTCCGATGTGCGCGAGAGTCCACGCGTGCGGCCTGTGGCGACCACGCAACGCCGACGTCGCTTGGACGCAACACTGCGTGGCACGGCGAACCCGCTGCGAGCCCGCGAGTTGGCCGCGACCAGTCTGAAGTTTCCATGCTCGTCGACGATCTCGACTATCCCTTCGACCCTTCGCTCGTCGCTCGCGAGCCGGTAGAGCCTCGCGACGCTGCTCGGCTCTTGGTGTATCACCGGGCGACCGGGGCGATCGAGCACCGCCAGGTGCGCGACATCGTCGACTACCTGCGAAGTGGCGATACCCTGGTGGTGAACAAGACCACTGTCGCACCTGCACGGATCAAGGCGTGCCGACTCGATCGCGATGGACGCGAGGGAGCACATATCGAAGGGCTGTTGCTTGAGCGTCGCGATGCCCGGCACTGGATCGCTCTCCTTAAGAACGCCAAGCGCACGCGCGCGGGCGAACGCTTGGCGCTGATCGGTCCGGCACGGTCCACCGCAAGTGCATACGGACTTGTCATCCACCGGCGCGAGGGCAACGGCGTGCTCGTCTCGATCGAAGGAGGCGAGAGCGCGGACGCGGTGCTCGCGGAGGTCGGATGGACGCCGCTGCCGCCGTACATTCTGAAGGCCCGCAAGGACGGGGGACGTGTTGACGACGGTCACGACGACGCCGATGACCGGCGGCACTACCAAACGGTGTTCGCCGCTCCCACCGAGACGCCCTCAGTCGCAGCGCCGACAGCCGGACTGCATTTCACCCCCGAATTGCTTGGCCGCGTGGACGCCATTGGTGTCTCGCGGATCGGTGTCGAGTTGCAGGTCGGGGCAGGAACCTTCAAGCCGATCGAGACGGTGTCACTGGCGGATCATCCGATGCATCGCGAACGCTGTGTGGTTCCCTACGACGCCCTGACAGCCCTGCATCGTGTCGTCGAGCGCGGTGGTCGCGTCATCGCTGTCGGAACGACCAGCGTGCGAACGTTGGAGTCGTTGCCGTCGCCGCTGCCCAATGTCGAAGCTCTCCTGGGTTCGCTGGTGTGGGAGACGGATCTACTCATCTCGCCCGGCTTCCAGTTTCGCTACGTCGGTGCGTTGCTCACCAACTTTCATCTGCCGCGCTCGACGCTCCTAGCGCTCGTTGCGGCAATGATCGGACTCGATGAACTCAAGCGGGTCTACGCCACGGCGATCTCCGAGCGCTATCGCTTCTACAGCTATGGCGACGCGATGCTCGTACTCTGAGAGCGTCGCGTTACCGTCGCTTCTTGTACTTCGTCTTGGGACTCTCGGTGCGGGACGAGCCCTTCGTCGAAAGACCGGGCATCGCCCCAAGGCCCGGCATTCCACCGTTGGCGGACATCTCCTTCATCGCCTTGATCTTCGACGAGAGGCCGCCGCCAGCCATCTGCTGCGTCAGCTTCTGCATCTGTTGAAAGCTGTCGATGAAGCGATTGACTTCCTGTTCCTTGGTACCGCTGCCCTTGGCGACGCGTCGGGTGCGACTCTTGTTGATGCTCCGGATGTCCTTCCGCTCGCCCGCGGTCATCGATCCCGCGATCGCTTCGATGTGGTCGATCTGCTTCTCGTCGATGTCGACGCCCTTGAGTGCCGCGCCAACGCCGGGAAGCATCCCGAGCAGTTGCTTCATGGGACCCATGCGGCGAATCGAGCGCATCTGACCGATGAAGTCGTCCATCGTGAGGCGGCCTTCTGCCATCTTGGTGGCGATGCGCTCGGCCTCCTCTTCGCTGACTTCCTGCTTGGCGCGCTCGACGAGGCTTACGACATCGCCCATGCCGAGGATGCGCCCGGCGACGCGCTCTGGATGGAACTCCTCGAGGTTGTCCCATTTCTCGCCCGTACCGACGAAGCGCACCGGAGCACCGGTCACGTGCTTCGCCGAGAGGACAGCGCCGCCGCGCGATTCACTGTCGAACTTGGTCAGAATGAGTCCATCGACGTGCAATCGCTCGTGGAAGATCTTGGCGCTGCGGAGGGCGTCCTGACCGGTCATCGCGTCGACAACGAGGAAGATCTGGTGCGGCGTCACGGCAGCCTTTACGGCCTGCAACTCGCGCATCAGATCGTCGTTCACGTGCAGACGGCCGGCGGTGTCCAGGATCAGGACATCGAACTTGCCGTCCTTCGCCGCTTTGTACGCCCGCTGACACACCCCGACCGCGACACCGACCGCCTTGCCGTACTCGGCGCACTTGTCGGGCTCGGCGTAGAAGGCGATGCGGGTTCCGCCGGAGGCTTCCTTCTCGACGGTCTCGACGACCTGGCGAAGTTGCTCGACCGCCGCAGGGCGCTGAAGATCGGCTGCGGCCACCATCACGTTCAGGCCGCGGCGACGACACCAGGCGGCGATTTTGCCGCAGGTGGTCGTCTTGCCGCTGCCTTGCAGTCCCGACATCATCAGCACCGTCGGCCCCGGGGCGACGAACTCAATCGGCGAGGTGGCGGCTGTTCCCTGCGAGCCGTCACCCGCGACGCCACCCATGAGGCCGACCAGCCGTTCGTGGACGATGCCGATCATTTCCTCGCCGGGCTTCAGACTCTTGGTCACTCGCGTCCCGAGCGAGTCCTCGAGGACGTCGCGTGTGAACTGCGTCACCACATCCTGATGGACATCCGCTTCCAAGAGTGCGGTCCGCACCTGCTCGATGGCGTCCCGGACATTGGACTCGCTGATGGTTCCCTTGCCGCTGACTTTGCGGAAGAACTCGCCGAAACGCTCGCTGAGGCTTTCAAACACGGACATTCCTCACAGTCAGGACTGCAGAGTTGGACACGTCGGGCGGCGGGCGCAGCACACCGCGCCGACCGTCAGGGTGTGGCCGGGGCTTGACCGGAGTGAGATCGTACCGGCGGCGGACCTGTTCCACGGCGAGGGCGGAGTAAAGTGAGGAATCTCGCCCGGGACATGCGTGTCCGTCGCGGCTTGCGTTCCCTCCCTCCCTCGCTCGACCGTCCGCCACCGTGACCAGTACCAGCATCGCTTTCTCGCTTCGTCGATTCAGCCCGGGCGGGCATGCGTTCACACTCCGATGGATCGGCTGTCTCGGGATGACCATTGTCCTCATGGGCTGCAATGGATCCCGTGATCGGATTGATCAGGCCGTGGGCGTCTACATGACCGGCAATCCGCGTGATGGCTACGAGATCCTCGCCGATCCAGGTGCCAAGGACCTGCGGGCTGAAACCCGCAATCGTCTGCTCTGGCTGATGGAAGAGGGCACGATGGGCCAGGACGCGGACCAGTTCGAGGGAAGTTGGAAGGCCCTCACCGACGCCAGCCAACTCGCCGACCGCTTCGACCTGCAATGGAAGGACCGCGGCCTCGACGAGGAGTTGGGCTCCATCGCCATCAACGACTACGTGCGAACCTTTCGCGGAACCTACGCCGATCGCATCGCCATCGAGAACGCTCGGGTTCTGACCGCCCTTGGGCGCGGTGATGCATACGGTGCGGCTCTCGCAGCAAAGCGCGCCGTCGAGCGACAGCGCGATACCGAGATCGAAGAAGCCAAACGGATCAAGAAGGTCAACGACGAGATCACCAAGCGAGGCGGCGACAAGACGGTGAAGGAGATCCTTGGTCGCAACGGCATCGACCTCATGCAGGGGTACGCGGCGTACCTGAATCCGCTCGCTTCGTGGTTGTCGGCGATGGTGCAGTGTTCCACCGGCGACGGCAACGATCGCCAGCGCGGTGAGACCGATCTCCGCAAAGCCTT
>JBBQCR010000093.1:0-10871 GCA_038318935.1 Phycisphaerales bacterium | reverse complement strand
CTGGTGTCATCGTCCCGAGGGGTGTCATCGTCCCGAGGGGTGACATCGTCCCCAGGGGCGGCGAGCACGTTGAGAAACCGCCCTGCGGGATAGGTCCCCGCGCCGTTGGTTCGATCACCGAAGACTACAAACAGCGACCCTGGCGCGGTGCCTGCTGTTGCGACCAGCGCCGCCTCGTGCCCGCGAACGGAGCAGTGCAGCGTTGCAACCAGTGGCTGGGTCTCGACAAAGCCCATGACGTTGGTGACGTCAAGCGTCGCACCAGCAGGTGATCGTTCCAGGCGAGCCTCAACGACCAGCGCCGGATCGTATGGAAAGCGATCGATGTCTTCGAAGTCACGGCGCGTGGCGCTTTCGTTGTCGCGCACGCGCAGCGCCAATCGTCCGTTGCGCCGGACGAGCGTGAGCGAAATCGGTCCGTTGCGGACGACGCTCGGAGGACCGACGTCGTCGGCGGTGAGCTCAGCAGCATCGACTACTCGGTCGCCGACTGTCACGTGCGCAGTCGGTTGGGCAGACGCGTCGAGATCCGCCGCAAACGTAACGCGCTCGCCGTGGACGAGAAACGTCCCAACGCGCGGCGCGGTCGCATGTTCGTAGACCAGTCGGCACGCGGGATCGGATCCCAACGACCAGACGCCGTCGTCGAGAAACGCGAGATCGACGAGCGTCAGCCAACCATCCGGAGCGGCCAAGGCACGCAGTCTCGCGGCATGCCAGCGATTCCAGTTCCCGACAGGATCGTGGTTATGCGAGGTTTCCGTGCTCTGGGACATGTGGGTGGTGAGAATAGCACTGCGGGGACGGAGCGCGCCCGGGCACCGCTCGGTCTGCGACACTCCGCGGCTCCATGACGCACGTGTCCCATCCCTGTCCCCGCTGCGGCTACGACCTCTTGCACGCGACGGCGTCAGACACCTGTCCGGAGTGCGGGCTCGCGTCCGCTCGGGCGGCGATCGTGGATGACCATCGCGAGCGTCGGGTGTTGGGGATCGTGATGATCATCGTCGCGATGGCCCGCATCACCCACCTTCTGGCGATCGTCATCGGAGCATCGGTCACGATGGGGCGGGCGGGGGATGTGGCGAGCGCCTGGGTTCGGGCGATTGCGTCGGCGATCGCGGTGTTGGCGATCGTGACGTGCGTTCGCGCTGCCGCCTTTGGGCGAGGACGCTGGGTGTGGGCGGTGATCGCGGTCGTGCTGACGCTCGCGAGTTCTGTCTCCATCGCGCTGAACGCAACGACCGGTTACGGCATGGTGACCGCACCTGGCTGGTGGGACGCGATTCTTCAGAACGGTTGGGGACGCTGGATCGTCGCGTCGATGCCTGCGTGGTCGGAACTCTCGCTCTTACTGGCGATGCTGCCGATCGCGCTGTGGATTCGCAGTCGCCTCGCAATCGCAATCTTGGCAGCCGGAATCCTCGCAGCGACTCCGGTCGTTTCACAAGCGCTGGGAGAGTTGATGATCGGGCTGCTCTGGACACCGACATCACGTCCGTTTGAACCGATCGTTGAGGCTCTCGTCTCCCTTGGCAGTCGACATCGGTTGTCGTTCCGTGTGGCCATGGGCATTGCGTTGATTGCGGCAGCGTGTGTGCTGGCTCGAACGACTCTCTTGCCGTCGACGAAGAAAAGCCCCCGTCGCGATGGTGGGGATCGCGACGGGGGAGAGGGAGGGGAGGTCGGTGCGTGACCGACCTCGAGTGGTGCCTCAGTGCGACATCGGGAGATGTCGCGAGCGAGCGTCGGTGAGAACGCCGCGAGGCAGTCTGGATGGAGTCATTTCACACGGTGCCGTCGGACGGCCGGTCGCCCGAAGTGCCCGTCGCGTCCAGTGCGGAGCCGCATCGTCGTGCCTTCGACGGAGCGGAGGCGGGCGGCTGGTGCGATGTATCGCAAGCGGTGAGGGAGGAGATCTCCCGAAGCGATTCGCCGAAGCCGCCCGATCCTCTGCTCCGCCGTCGAGTTGACGTGGAGCAGCGGCTTGGGCGTTGCCGCGGACGGCCGGACCGTCCGACGACACCGAGTGAGAACGACTGAGATGTTCATGCCGATGGAGAGGAAACCGTCTTGATCTGGCGTGCCGAAGGAAACGTTTCAGAGAGAGGCAGTTGAGCGAAGTCTGAAAACGCCACGATGGGAAGGGGAGCCTGACATTGCCTGGATCTGGCCACCCCGATATTCATACTCCGCATCTGATGCGGAGAGGATTGCGGAGGGTCGGGATCAATCTGATCCGTGCTCACCCGACCGGTGCAAAGAGGGTCCATCCACTCGCCGACCGTCTCATGCGAGTCTGGCTGATCCCATCCCATCGTGACGAGGAGTGACCGGTGCGTCGGAGAGTGCGCCGGTCGACTCGGAGGAGGCTGAGGGTCTGAATAAGGAGTGCGAGGTACGTGTGAACGTTTGTGATGAAGGGGCGAGTTACGAGCAGCCCATCGAGTTGCCGCAATTGAGGCATCGGTAGCAGGTACCGTTGCGGACGGTGATCGAGCCGCACGTGTCGCAGGCCGGAGCGTCGCCCATGAGGGCGGCGTTGGACTGATCAAGCGCGGAGACTGCGACGGTGGTGGAGCGAACCGTCCGTTCCGAATCGGTCTCGGTGATGGTCGTCACGGTCGTGACCGAGTCGAGATGGCTGGTGGTCTGAAGACCACCGGCATGCGCATGCGTCGTCGCCGGGCCGGATCGGGGCTGGCCCAAGGCGACTCGCCCCATCACAGTCCCGGCCGAATCGACGACACCCGTGACCGATGGCAGCGGTCGGTCCACCGCAATGGCGACCGAAGCGGCCGTCGGATTGCCGGGTGAGACGCGAGATCCCGCTGCGATCAGCGATGGAGTCGCGAGATTCTGAGCGTCGGTGGAACGGAAACCCTCCGACTTGTTGGCAGCCACCTTGGCTTCGACCGTCGTCTGTGCCGCGTCCTGCGTACGACCGGACCATGCGCTGTCCTCCACTTTTCCGTTCGAAGTACCGCCGTGGCTTCCGGTGCCAGAGGGATTTCGATTGGGCGAGTTATTTTCGCGATAGCCTTCGATGAACTGCATGCCGAGCCAGCGGAAGATGTAGTCCACCAAGCTCTTCGCGAATGGAATGTCGCGGTTGGTGGTCATGCCCATCGGCTCAAACCGTTGGTGAGCGAACTTGTTGACCAGACTTTCGATCGGGACGCCGTACTGCAAGGCGACGCTGATCGCGGTGCCGAGGCTGTCCATCAGTCCGCCGATGGTCGAGCCTTCCTTCGCCATGGTGATGAAGAGTTCACCCGGACGCTGATCCTCGTAGAGACCAACGATCAGATAGCCCTCGTGGCCGGCCACGTTGAACTTGTGAGTGATGCTTTCACGCGTGTCGGGAAGACGACGACGCATCGGTCGCTCGATGATCCGCTCGACGATGCGCTCCACTTCGACATACACCGGCGTAGCGATCGCCAACTGCAGCGTCTCGGCGACGACGGGGGTCGGCTCATTGCTGCATGTCGTTCCGCCGCAGGCAGTCACTGATGTCGATGTCGCAACTTCCTGGCCAACGGCCGGAACCGCAGCCGTGGCTGCTCCGGCCGCCAGAGGGTCCAGTGACGCGGCCATCTTTTCGCTCACCGCCTCGGCAAGGACGTCCTCGTCGTCGGCAACGTCGCCTTCACTGGCGTCGGATTTGGTGTTGAGGGGTTGGCTGAGCTTCGAACCGTCGCGATAGAGAGCGTTGGCCTTCAGACCGAGCTCCCACGACAGTCGATACGCGGCACCGATGTCCTCAACGCTCGCCTCGTTGGGCAGGTTGATGGTCTTACTGATCGCGCCCGAGATGAACGGCTGCGACGCCGCCATCATCCGAATGTGACCCTCTGGATGGATGAAGCGCTTGCCGATCGAGCCGCAACGGTTCGCACAGTCAAATACGGGCAAGTGCTCGTCAAGCAGATGAGGCGCGCCCTCAATCGTCTGCGTTCCGCAGATCGTCCGGTTCAAGATTTCGATCTGACGCCGGTTCAGGCCCAGGGCCCGGAGTCCGTTGAACGATGCGTCGGCGCGGGCCTTCTCGGCGGTGGTGCCGCAGCTCTTGAGCGCTGCTTCGGGCATCGACCAGGCGCTGAACGCGAAGCCGAGCTCGAACATCGTTGGAAGCTGGTTCTCGAGCGTCACGAGATCTTCGTGCGTGTAGCCCTTCTGGAGCAGGAAATCACGGAAGGTCTGCGTGCCGATGATGCTGCCATCGACTTCGGGGAGCAGCGTGTCGAGGCTCAACTCGCCCATCACGTACGCAAGCATCGCGTCGACTTCGGTCTCGTTGTAACCGAGCGCTGAGAGTGCCGGACGAAGCGATTGGTTGGCGATCTTGAAGTAGCCGCCGCCTGCGAGCTTCTTGAACTTGGTGAGCGCGAAGTCGGGCTCGACGCCGGTCGTGTCGCAGTCCATCAGCAAACCGATCGTGCCCGTGGGCGCGATGACGGTGGTCTGAGCGTTGCGAAAGCCGAACTTCTCGCCGAAGGAGACCGCATCGTCCCAGGCAGCAACCGCACGACGGAGAACGAGATCTGCGTTGGCGAGATGGATTGCGCCCTTGGCGAAGAGCGAGTGATCGATCGGGACGGGGCGGATGCGAAGCGACTCGTACTCGCTCGAATCCCGGGCGACACCGGTCGCGGCCCGGCGATGATTGCGCATCACTCGCAGCATGGAATCGCGGTTCGCTTCGAAGCCCGCGAACGGTCCGTGCTCGGCAGCGAGCAAGGCGCTCGTCGCGTACGAGCGGCCGGTGAGAATCGCGGTGAGCGCGCCGCACACGGTGCGCCCGGCGTCGCTGTCGTAGGGAATCCCGGCCTGCATCAACATTGCGCCAAGGTTGGCGTATCCGAGGCCGAGCGTGCGGTACTTCCAGGACAGTTCAGCGATCTCACGCGACGGGAAGCTCGCCATCAGCACCGAGATCTCAAGCACGATGGTCCAAAGGCCAATCGCGTGTTCGTATCCATCGAGATCAAACGCCCGAGTCGTCGGGTCGTAGAACTTCAGCAAATTGATGGATGCGAGATTGCACGCCGTGTTGTCGAGGAACATGTACTCGCTGCACGGATTGCTCGCGTTGATGCGGCCACCGGCAGGGCACGTGTGCCACGCGTTGATCGTGCTGTCGTACTGCACGCCCGGATCGGCGCAGTGCCACGCCGCGAGATTGATCTGTGTCCAGAGATTGCGGGCAGCGAGGGTCTTGGCGACCTTGCCGTCGGTGCGACGGAGGAGCTTCCACTCGGCGTCGTTCTCAACCGCGTCCATGAACTCGTCGGTCAGTCGGACGGAGTTGTTGGAGTTCTGTCCGCTGACGGTGGCGTAGGCTTCGCCGTTGAAGTCGTAGTCGAGCTTCAAGCCCAATCGGTCGGCGATCTCCTTCTGTTCCTTGGTCAACTTCTTCATGCCCTCGACGAGAGCCGCAACCTTGAGTTCCTCGCGGACCTTCCAGTTCACGAAGGCTTCGACGTCGGGGTGATCGACATCGAGGCAGACCATCTTGGCTGCGCGGCGAGTGGTGCCGCCCGACTTGATCGCACCGGCGGCGCGGTCACCGATCTTGAGGAAACTCATGAGCCCGGAACTCTTGCCTCCGCCCGACAGCGATTCGTTCTCGCCGCGAAGCTGGGAGAAGTTTGTCCCGGTGCCCGAGCCGTACTTGAAGAGACGGGCTTCGCGGGTCCAGAGATCCATGATGCCGCCCTCGCCGACGAGATCGTCGCGGACGGCCTGGATGAAGCATGCGTGTGGCTGGGGATGCGAGTACGCGTCCTTGGCGAGTCCGACCGAGCCGGTCGCGTGGTCAGCGATCCAGTGGCCCTGCGCGGGACCGCTAATGCCGTACGCGAAGTTGAGCCCGGTGTTGAACCACTGCGGACTGTTCGGCGCGGCCATCTGCTGAAGCAGCATGTACGAGAGCTCGTCGTAGAACGCCTCGGCGTCGCGGCGGGTGGAGAAGTAGCCGAACTTCTCTCCCCAATGCGCCCAGCATCCCGCGAGACGGTGCACGATCTGGCGCACACTCTTCTCACTCCCAAGCACCGGGCGGCCCTGCGGGTCGAGCATGGGGTTGCCCTGCTCGTCGACCTGCGGCACGCCAGCCTTGCGGAAGTATTTGCTCACGACGATGTCTGTCGCAAGCTGACTCCACGAGGACGGGATCTCGGCGTCTTTCATCTCAAAGACGGTGGAGCCGTCGGCGTTGGAGATGCGACTGGATCGTCGCGTCCACTCGACGGTGTTGAATACGTTCTGACCGGCCTTGGTGAAGCGACGGGAGATCTTCATGCGGCGAGCCTTGCCGTGCGTCTTGGTCGCCTACGAGCGGGGAGCGGTCGTAGGCGATGACGTGGGGAGGAGGAGAGAAGGAGGAGTGAGGGGGACACGAAAGAGAGCAGCGAGAGGTCGAGGCCAATCGGCATGGGCTTCATTGCCAGCATGCGTGGATTGGCGTTGTTCATGAAGCCGTGGCTATCGGTGACGAGCCGTCACGCGTTTTGCAGAGGATTTCGGCGGAGGTGACCAATTCACCCAGAGCCAAATCACCCGAAGCCAAATCACCCGAAGCCAATGCACCCGAAAAAGGAAACAGCAATCGTGAGCGTTCAAAGGCGACGTCAGCGGGCGGAGGGAAGTGGTGACGTGGAAAATCCCCTCGGTACGGAGAGGCGAATGCGCCCACGGAAACGAATTGAGGGAACCCCACAAGCCGAACTCCACGATCTGCCAACCCAAACCCAAACCCAAACCCAAACCCACACCCAAACCCAAACCCAAACCCGCACCCAATCCGAACCCAAACCGGACCAAGCAGGACATCCATCAGGGCGGTCGCACACCGAAGGGTGGCGGTCCACTCCCCACCGGCGGGACCGTCGTTCAGCCTGACCGAGACCGACCCGATGCCAGCACGAACGACGTGGCGACCGCACCGAAGAACCCGATGCCCCATTGCCCGATCCCCCAAGCCAGTCCTAAAAACCTGTTCCCCAACTCCTGTACCCAACTCCTGTACCCAACTTCTGTACCAAGCCGGGGCGCACACATCCAAACAGAATCCGAACAAGAAGCAATCCTTGGAACGGGCTGTGCTCGAGACTTTGTTGAGCGCGGCCTTGCCGACGGCTCGTCGAGATTGGGTCGGAGGCGACCGGAACACCACGGGAAAATTGAACGCGAACCACACACGCAACAGGCGATCAGAGAAGTGAGGCGAGGCGGATGCTACCCCAAGATGTTGGGGTAGCAAGAAGAGAAACACCAGAATACGGTGGTTCTTTCAGGCAGCAGCCGCACTGCCCCACCCCTCCCGAACGATCGAATGTTGCCAACTCCAGAGGGTACCGAGATTTCCGACGTTGTCACGGCGCTTCACCCACCACGGAATGTGTGAAAAAGCTGTTTCAGCTTTCCGAGACCCCAATTTGTTGTGCCGGGAGCGGTGGAGAACTTGTCAGTTCCGGACGAGTGCTGACGTCAACCCTCGGAATGCCGAACAAAAGACAAACATAGTATTTCTTTGCCAAGGTAGTGCGAACGCAGCGTGCTTCGAGCAGCGATCCCGCCTTCGGATGTGGGTGATCTCAAGAAGACCCTTTCGTGACCTGTAGACTCGCTGGCGCATGCACCGCAGTCCATTACCCGATCGGGACAGCCACAACGAGCACGAACTCTGCGGCGAGCGGCGATTCGACCCCGCGTCGATCCTCGCCGAACTGACGGCCGTGCAGCGCCAAGCAGCGAGCGTGGTCGATGGTGCGGTGCTGGTGCTTGCGGGTCCGGGCAGCGGAAAGACGCGGGTCATCACACGACGCATCGCGCATCTGGTCGCCAGCGGCATTCCCGCATGGCAGATCCTCGCGCTCACCTTCACCAACAAGGCCGCTGGCGAGATGCGAGCCCGCGTGGAATCGCTCATTCCTCAGGACGTGGCGGGTCGGCGCGGTCTGACCGTGTCGACCTTTCACGCGTTCTGCGCGTTTCTGCTGCGGCGCCATGGCGAGGTCGCGGGATTGCAGCAGGGATTCTCAATCTACGACACCGGCGATCAGCGCGATGCGATGAAGGAAGCCCTGGACGAATCGGGACTCGGGGCGAACAACTTCACCCCGGCGGCGGTGCTCGCGGTCATCAGCACCGCGAAAAATGCATTGCAGGACGCGGAAGCGTTCGCCAAGGAAGCCTCGGACTTCCATTCCCGATCTGTAGCGAAGGCGTACCGATCGTACGAGGCGCTCTTGCGGCGCAGCAATGCCGTCGACTTCGACGATCTCCTTCTCAAGGTCGCGCTGCTTCTGAAGAACGATGTCAACGTGCTCCGTCAGCTTCAGGATCGCTACCGCTACATCCTGATCGATGAGTATCAGGACACCAACCACGCCCAGTTCGTGATCGCGCATGCGCTCGCGGCGGCGCATGGCAATCTCTTCGTGGTCGGCGACCCCGATCAATCGATCTACGGGTGGCGAGGCGCGGACATCGCCAACATCCTCGACTTCGAAGAGCACTTCCCCAACGCGATCGTCATTCCGCTCGGACAGAACTTCCGTTCGACGGGGCACATCGTCGCTTGCGCGGCCCGGCTGATCGAACACAATCGGCGGCGCAAGCACAAGGACCTCTCCACCGAACTCGATGCTGGCGAGAAGCCACTCATCGTTCGATGCTCCGACGAACACGACGAAGCCGCGCGGGCCGCGGACTTCCTGATCGACGCGTCGGAACATCAGATCGATTGGCGCCGCATGGCGGTCCTCTATCGCATGAACTCGCTCTCGCGTGTCGTCGAGGACGAGATGCGCAAGCGAGGCATTCCCTACGTCGTCGCACGCGGAACGGCGTTCTGGGACCGCAAGGAAGTGAAAGACGTGCTCGCGTACCTTCGGGCAATCGCGAATCTCTCCGACGACGGCGCTGTCCGGCGCATCATCAACGTTCCCCCGCGAGGTATCGGAGACACCAGCGTTCGCAAGCTTCAAGCGATCGCGATCAGCGCCAACCTTCCGCTCGGCGAGCTCCTAGTGCGCGGCGTCGACGTCACGGCCGCGGTGGGGCGTTCCGCCAAGGCGGTGCGGCAATTCGGAGGGCTTCTCGATTCGTGGCGCGAACGGGCGATGTCAACGCCACCAGGTGAACTGAAGACGCTGGTCGCTGAAGTGCTTCGCGAAAGCGGACTGGACGCGATTGATCCGAAGCTTGCAGGAGAAGAGGAAATTGAAGCCAAGCGCAACCGCGATGAAATCGTGAGCGCCGCCAGCGAGTGGAGATTCCCAGAGTCCGAAGAGCCCGACGAGCCGAGCGCGCTCGACGCCCTGCGCGGATTCCTCTCGACGGTCGCTCTCGTCAGTGATCAGGATCTTGTTGACGCCGACCGGGGGGCGGTGACGCTCCTCACGCTGCATGCGGCCAAGGGACTCGAGTTCGAGGTCGTGGCGATGGTCGGACTTGAGCAGGGAGTCCTGCCGCACCAGCGATCGAGCGATGATGAGCGGAGCCTGGAAGAGGAGCGTCGCCTCTGTTTCGTCGGCATGACCCGCGCCGAGCGACGCCTGCTTCTCACCAGCGCCTGCACCCGGGCGGTGCGCGGCGTTCGCATGTCGACGATGGAGAGCGAGTTTCTCCGCGAACTGCCCGACGCCCACGTGGTGCGGGAGGATCGACGGGACGCGGTGGACTTTGGCGGCATCGTCTACGACGAGCCGGATGCGTGGAACGATGCTCCGCTGGCGAGACGCTTTCCAATCGGCTGCACCGTGCGACATCCCCTGTTCGGCGTTGGCCGCGTCGAGCAGGTTGTCGATCGTGGCGCAAGCTCTTCCGCGCGGGTGTCGTTTCGGACCGTCGGCTTGAAGACCCTCGTACTGGCATACGCCAAGCTTGAGCGACTCGATGCCTGATGTGCTGTGATGTGATGGGCTTCAGGCAGCGGCGCGAAGTCGTTGCCGAGCGGCAAGCGCATCCGACGCGTCGATCGAGGCGTACTTGAAGAGTTCACCGAGCGACGGATAGTTGAAACACATCTCCAGGAAGAAGTCGATGCCGGCGTGGAACGCCATGGCTGCCTGGGCCACGTGAATCTGTTCAGTCGCGTCCTCTCCGACGATCGACGCGCCGAGCAGATGACGATCCTTTGCATCGAAGACCATCTTGCAGAGTCCCTGATCGTCTCCCAGCATGCGGCCACGCGGATTGTTGCGATAGCGAGCTCGACCGATCACGACGTCGAAGCCCTTCGCCCGAGCCTCGTCCTCCGTGATCCCGACCGCCGCTACCGACGGGATCGTGTAGATGCCGATTGGCACCGTCGCGGCGAGACGTTCCTTGTACGGCAATCCGAACATCGCGCACGCGGCAAGCCGTCCCTGCTCGAGGCTCGTCGATGCGAGTGCCGGAAATCCGATGACATCACCGGCCGCGAAGATCCACGGAACGCTGGTGCGATAGGTGCTGTCAACCTTCAGGATGCCGCGCGGGTCGGCGGTCAGCCCGACCGTCTCGAGTCCGATGTCGGCGGTGTTGCCGACTCGACCCAGCGACCAGAGCACGATCGCGCCCTCGATTGCACGGCCGTCCTTCAGTTGCACCGTCGCGCTGCCATCGGGATTCCCGACGACGCCGTCGGGTACCGCGTTGAAGAGCAGCTCGATCGAGAGTTCACGCATATGACTCACCATCACCTCGCGAACCTCGCGATCGAGGAAGGGCATGAGCGCATCGCGCGGCTCGATGATCGTGACCGGGACACCCATCTCAGCGAAGATGCACGCGTACTCTGAGCCGATCACTCCGCCTCCCACGACGATCAGCGATGTCGGCATGCGATCGAGTTGCAGGATCCCCTCGCAGTCGACGAT
>JBBQCR010000092.1:0-10915 GCA_038318935.1 Phycisphaerales bacterium | reverse complement strand
TTCGAATTCGCCTTTGACGTCTGGCGTACCCAGCCGCGTCTGTCAGCGAGAGAAGTGCAGCGGAGTAAAGCGCGGTGTTGACGCAGAACGGAAGGATGATTGGCCGGACAGGCAAGTTGTCCACCAATCCGAAGACGAGAGACCCATTGAGCATGCCGCGAAATTCAGGCGGATAGATCCCGTCCTATACAGCTGTTCCCTCGAACGACAGCATGGGCCAGCCTGAACGAACGAGATAGAGCACAGAGAGCGACCGATTAGGATTGTCACTCGGCTCGCTGAGCATTTGCATGGTGTAGAAGCCGAATCCGAGCCAGTTCGGAACGGTTCCACTCGGTTCGCGCGGGAAGCCCGCTGGCACGGTCGCGGCCCAAGTGCGAAGGTCGGCGACGCTCGGGTCGCCGTAGTCATTCGTGAGGCCGGGGCGGAATATGCAGCACACGATGGCGACGACCGTGTGAAGGCACGCGCCGATCGTGACAATCACTACGAGGTGAAGGGAGGCGGAGGAACGATCGAGCCGGCGCATACAGCCGCCTCAGGAATTGCCCAGCCTTGCCGCGCGCTGCATGTCAGTGCGAGCGGCTGCCTACGCCTGCTTGCTACGAACCTGAAAAGCGAATACCCATGCGAAGAAAAGTATGAACACCAAGTCATTGAGACCGTAGATGCTAAAAAATATGCCGGCAAAGAGGTCTTTGGAGTAGAGCTGCGAGAGGCTATTTCCCGAAAGCCACGTGAACCAGGCGAAAACATAGACGAATTTTTCCAAAGCGAACGCTCCGGCCAGCCACGCGATGTTTGTTGTAACCGCAGCAGCGCCCAAGTAGGCTAGACCCCATATCGTGATCATCAGAAGCCCGAAGTTTGACATGACAACCGGATCAGCATTGTTCACTGCCACGTTGGTGAAGGCACGTGAGAACATAAGAACACCTCCAATGTTCATGAGTCCAGCAGCGATCAATCCGCTTTTTACGATAGTCTTGTTCATGATGTTTCGGAGACGGGCGTTCGGCTGTTCTGGTCGGTGAGTTGCCGCGGATGGTTTCTATGAGGCTTCCCTCATGACAATGCCTTCGAAGCAATCCGACGACTACCGCATAGTGCAGAACGCTGTTCCTCAAGCGACGCGGCAAACTCGCGCGGAAATCTGAGTTCTGCACCAATCGACCGCGTTCCAGTGAGACTGCGCCGGGCCGCTCCATCGCGATGCGACAATGGGCACCCTGTGCGACAAGCGTGCGGCTTGATGTTGCGGTGGAGAGTTGTCTGCTGATTCTTCGGTTCCGCCAGCAGGGATGCTCTCTCACACCCTCTCGGTTCCGAGGCTAAACGCAACGCAACGGACTGCGCGCCGCGGGGCTCGCGATTTTGGTCACAATCTTGGTCGCGTCGTCCGTCGGCCGCGTTCGAGTGGGCGCACCCGAAGGAATCAAGCTCGCTTTCTCCGCTCGTTCGAGCCGACACGAAAGCGAACGGTCCCCTTGTGCCGGAGCGAGTTACCGCCACCGGCGGTCCGCCGGGACCTCAACTGTTCTGCCAAGACGACAACTTCGGCATCCGGAGGCGCAGCGGTGGCGGAGGAGCGTCCCAATCGCGACAATGCCCGACGCGATGAGCCAGACCGCTTCGAATCCCGTTCTCTCTTCCAACGCGACTCCGATCCGTGAGGTCGCGCCTGAAACGCCGCTTCGCGATGTGATGAACGGCGCGGCTCGCTGGGACATCAGGATTCACGAGCACGGCTTCATCGCCCTTGTCGATGCGATGCCGCGACTCGTGCCCCAAGAGAAGACTGCTGACTTCGCGATCGTGCAGTCGGCGCGCGTCAGCTATGGCGAAGGGACCAAGCAGGTCAGCGAAGATCGCGGGCTTGTGCGGTATCTCATGCGACATCGGCACTCGACGCCGTTTGAAATGGTGGAGTTCAAGTTCCACGTCGCGATGCCGATCTTCATCGCCCGTCAGTGGATCCGCCACCGCACGGCCAACGTGAATGAATACTCGGCGCGCTACTCCATCGTGCCCGATCGGTTCTATCGACCGAGCATCGAGAACATCCGTGCCCAGAGCACGTCCAACCGTCAGGGTGGAGAGACGCCGGTCGAGGTCGGCACGGCGGAGCAGTTCCTGTCGTTGCTTGACGACGCGGAGAAACTCTACGGCAAGTATCTGCACCTCACCGAACAGGGAGTCGCTCGCGAACTTGCGCGGGCAGCGCTCCCCGTCAGTGTGTACACCGAGTGGTATTGGAAGTGCGACCTGCACAACATCCTGCATTTCCTTTCGCTCCGCATGGATCCGCACGCGCAGATCGAAATCCGCGAGTACGCCCAGGCGATGTATCGCCTTATTCAGCCGATCGTGCCCGTCGCGTGCGAGGCGTTCGAGGACTACAGGCTCAACGGGATGCAGCTCACGGCGCTCGAGATCGAGGCGATCCGCGGCAACGCTCCGCTCAACACCACGAACAAGCGAGAGGTCGCCGAGTGGGAAGCCAAGAAGGCCCGGCTCGGCCTGTGAGCACAGCCGCCCCGAAGGGAGGCATCGTCCTCTTCGACGGCGTATGCAATCTGTGCAACGGCATCGTCCGCTTCGTCATCGCTCGCGATCCGCACGGGCGTTTCCGATTCGCGGCATTGCAGTCGGACGCGGGACGCCGCGTGATCGCGGCCGCTGGAGTCACCGGGCCGTTACCCGACAGCATCATTCTGGTGCACGAAGGTCGCGTGCATGTGCGTTCAGGAGCGGCGCTGCGAATCGCCAAGGGCCTGCGATTTCCGTGGCCGCTGATGTTCATCGCAATCATCGTTCCCCCCATCCTTCGCGATTGGGTCTACGACTTGATTGCACGACGGCGCTATGGCTGGTTCGGCAAGAGCGCCACTTGCATGATGCCGACGCCCGAATTGCTCGAACGATTCCTCGATTGAAGATTGAACTGACGGAAATGGGACTTGATGAAAATAGACCGATACGACCTCGTGGTGATCGGTGCTGGACCGGCCGGTACGACGGCGGCGTCCGTCGCGGGAAGGCTGGGGAAGTCGGTGTTGCTGATCGAGCGGGATCCGCTCATCGGCGGCGCCGGGATTAATACCGGCACCATTCCGAGCAAGACGCTGCGCGAAACGGCGCTCGCGCTGTCGGGTTGGAAGTCGCGTCGGCTCTTCGGAGTGGATCTCTCCCTGCGACGTGAGGCGACTGCCAGCGATTTCATGCGGCATGAAGTGACGGTGACTGGCGAGGAGCGACAACGGCTGACGCGGCGTCTGAGTGACAACAAGGTCTGCACGTTGCACGGCTTGGCGAGATTCGTCGGGCCCCATCGTCTCCGTATCGAGTCGATGGATGGCACGGTGACCGAGGTCGAGGGGGAACGCATCGTGATCGCCAGCGGTTCGTCGCCGTCTCATCCGCCTGAGTTTCCATTCGAGGACGACCGCGTGCATGACTCGAACGAGATTCTCGAGATCAAGCGACTGCCGAAGCGCCTGGTGGTCATCGGGGCTGGCGTGATCGGCGCGGAATATGCCTCTACGTTCAACGCGCTTGGCACCGAAGTCGATCTGGTCGATGGCCGCGATGTGCTGCTTCCGTTTCTCGACGCCGAGATATCGCGCACTCTGACCGACGCGATGATCGCCAACGGGGTGCGCTTCCGATGGAAGGAACGCGTCACCGCCTGCGACGCGTCGCGGCCGGGACCGCTGAAGCTCACGCTGTCGTCCGGGACGATCCTCGAGTGCGATGACGTTCTGGTGTGCGCCGGACGTACGAGCAACACCGATCAGCTCGATTGCACGGCGGCGGGACTGGTTGCCGGTCCCCGCGGGTTGCTGACCGTCGACGATCGGTATCGCACGGCGGTAACGCACATTTACGCGGCCGGTGACGTCATCGGACCGCCGGCGCTGGCCGCGACGAGTGCCGAGCAGGCGCGGATCGCGGTGTGTCACATGTTCGGCGTGACGCTGAAGGAGGACATCGCGACGGTGTTGCCGACGGGGATCTACACCATCCCGGAAGCCAGCATGGTCGGCGAGACCGAGGAATCGCTGCAGAAGCAGGGCATTCCCTACATCGTCGGTCGAGCCCGTTACGCCGACAATCCGCGAGGCCGCATCATCGGCGACGACGTTGGCTTCCTGAAGCTTCTCTTCGCTCGCGACGACATGCGATTGCTCGGCGCCCACGTGGTCGGCGAGCAGGCGACCGAAGTGATTCACATCGGCCTGATGGCGATGCTCACGAATTCCGGTGAGGCGATCTTCAATCGCGCGTGCTTCAACTATCCGACGCTGGGCGATCTCTACAAATACGCGACGTACGACGCGCTCATGCAGGTGCAAGGCGGAGTATGCGATTCAGCGGTTGTACGGATACTCGTTGATCCAGTGGAATCCGCGATTGAGCAGCAGAAAGGTTGACTCGTCGACGCGTTTCATCCGTGACACGACTCGCTCGTCCCCGATCGATCCCTCGATCGCGAGAACGTCGGGTGTGGGTTCGCTGTACTGCAGCTCTGCGGTGGTCGGTGTCTTTCCCCCGGCGCCAGCGATCGTGAGCGTGATCGTTCGCTTCTCCGGGTCCACCTTGGCCATGTAGCGCGTCCACGAGTCGTTGGCGTTCTGGATCACAAGCCCGCCGTATCGCGTCACCACGGCGCGCCGCCAGCGCGTCGGGTCGCCCTTGGCGACGGTGACTTCGGCGCCGTCGCGCGAGAACAACTCCACGTCGTAGATTCCCACCAGCGGCGGGTTCGGCGAGCCGTCCCCAAACATCGTCCAGCTCTGGTAGCCGCCGTATACCGAAGTGAAGACAACGAAGCTCGCGATGACCACCTTGAAGATCCGCCGTGTCACGTTGAGCCATCTTGCGGAGAACGGCATGTGCAACGGACGAGGTCTGACCGGACGCTGGAAGACGAAGAAGTCCAGTAGTTGCCGAAGATCGGGCAGCGTAAGAAAGATGGCCAGCAGGAGCAGGAACGTCGAATGGAGCTTGACCGGAACGTCGTAGCAGAAGTTCAGCATGACGACGTTGAGCATCACTCCCGCGACGACCAGTGCGCCCAGGAGCGTCGTGCGCCGCCAGAGGAGCAGCACGCCGCCCGTGACTTCGGCGAGCCCCGCGAAGACCGTGTAGGCCGTTGACGCGCCCATGAACGTCCAGAGGATGCCCATCGGGGACGACTCGCCGTACGGAACGAGGAGGCGCTCGCCACTGGGTGTCGGGAATTGCGACTTGAAGACCTTGGCGAAACCGTAGCCGAGCATCGCCACGACCAGGAAGTACCGAACGTAGGTTCGGAGCATGTCGTGGAGGCGCGGATACGCAACGCGTCGCCGGTCGATCAGTGACCAGAGGAGCCCGATCACGACGGAGGCCGTGAATATGCAGAGCACCTCAACATAGTTGTACGTCGTGTCACCGCTGCCGTTGGGAAAGATCGTGATGGGCTTGGAGAGATGCAGAACGTTCGCGCCGACCCACGGGACAACCGTGTGCATGAGGGTCTCCCACCACTCAGCGACGACTCCGACGACCGGGAAGTACATCAGCGGGAAGGGAAACGCGGCCAACAGAACATACGAGAACGTGCATCGGAATCCGAACCGAAGCAGCGGAGACCAGTACGGAGCGGGCTCGGAGGAGGGCGCGGCGGCTGTGGTGGTGTGGTCGGTCATAACGGGTCGATAGGGGTGCTGCGGACCGGCGTTTCGAACTCCGGATACAAAAAGTATCGGCTGCTCAGTTGCGGTCCGACCAGGAAAGGGAGCCGATGGCGGAGGAGTCAGCGTCGGGACAGCGAAGCGTTCGGTCGGCGACGCGGCGACTCACCGTCGGCGTTCTCTTCTTGGCCGTGAGTGCGCTCTTGGTGCTGGTCGCAATCGGTCGGTGGGGCGAAGGTGTCGTTGCCGCCCTCATCAGCCCATGGCTCTTTCAACAGATGCTGCTTTTCGGAATCGCCCTCGTCGCGGCGATGCTCCTACGAGGATGGCGGACCGCGGCCTTGGCTGCTGCGGGACTGGCCTGGACTGGTGGAGTACTGCTCCCGCATCTCCGAGTGATCGAGCCGCCCGCGCAGCGCGGTCCACCCATCCGACTTCTCCACGCCAATGTTCTCGCTTGGCATGCGCCCGAACAACGAGCTCTCGACTGGATCGCCTCGGTCGAAGCCGATGTCATCGTGATCGTCGAGTGCTCGAACGCGTGGGCGGACGCGATGCTCACGCTTCATGCTCGTTACCCGTTTCGATTCATCCGCAGCGAACCGAATCCGAGCGGCATAGCCATCTACAGCAAGTTTCCCTTGAGCGACACAAGCCTCAGCCGAGCTCCGGACGGGTCGCTGCCCTTCATCCGAACCGTGCTGCATGCGCCAGGGGGCGATGTGCTGATGTATTCGATTCACACCGCGGCTCCAACGAAGCCGAAGCTCGTTGCCTCGCGCAACGCGGAACTCGCGTGGCTCGCCGAACAGGTCAGAGGGGCATCGATCCCGGTGATCGTTGACGGTGATTTCAACGAATCACCCTACGGCAGGGCGTACAACGCATTCGTGACGGTCAGCGGATTGCGTCCTGCGCGGATGGGCTTCGGACGAACGCCGACGTGGCCAGCGGGCAACACGCGCATCACCATTCCGGAGATCTTCCGCACACCGATCGACCACTGTTTCACATCAGCGGAGCTCGAGGCAACGTCGTTTCGAGTCGGCCCCGACATCGGCTCGGATCACTTGCCGCTGGTCGTCGAGTTGCAACTCGCGCCGTGAGGCTGCGGGCACGCTCGCATCAGCGCGTATCAGCTTCGGGCAAGACAGCTCGCAATCCCAAGAGCGGCTGTGTGTCGTCGACTTGGACCTGGACCAGTCGTACGGGCGTCGGAGTGAAATAGCGGAAGAGTCCACCCGGGTTGGGACCCTCACCACGGATATCCCAGAACTCTCCGAGGGGTAGGCGGAGATTCTCACCCGGCGCGAGCCGCTCGACGTGGCGCAGGTAACGCTGGTTGAGCCAGACATCGATGTTCTCGAAATCGCGGACGGTCGAATTCACGATCACCATCGAGTCGCCGTCGGTGATGACCTGGGGACTCAGCGTCTCGCTCTGACGGAGCCAGAACGGATACTGCCGTGTCGCCTTCTCTGGATCCGATCGGATCGTCTGGCAAGCGGCAAGCATGAGGAGCCCGAGGAAGCTGAGTGGAGCGATGCGTCGCACGCGGTAAGTGTAACGCCGGCGGGCGCCATCGTTCTTCGCTCAGGCGAGTCCCGCCGCCCTGGCGCAACGATCGACCAACTCCTGCGCTCGTGCATGCGTCGGTCCCTCGGCGATGATTCGCACGATCGGCTCGGTGTTGCTCGCGCGCAGATGCACCCATCCGTCAGCGAAATCAATGCGCACGCCGTCGACGTCGCTTATCCGCTCGCCCGCGAACGCAGTCTGGGCCTTCCGAAGTGCCGGACCGACTGCGGCGAGACCGCCGATGGAACCGAGATCGAGTTTCGTCTTCAGCATCGCGTAGCGGGGGAGCCCGTCGACAATCGCCGACAGCGGCCGCGGATCATGCGCCAGAAGATCAAGAATCAGCGCCATCGCGCTGAGCGAGTCACGCACCCAGCAGACTTGCGGCAGGATCACACCACCGTTGCCTTCGCCGCCCATGAGCCCCTTGCTCGGCTTGAGCGACGCGACCACATTCGCTTCGCCAACCGCCGTGCGGAGAACGGTCGCGGAAAAGTCTTTCGCGACGTCGTCGATCATACGACTCGTCGACAGGTTGGTCGCGAGCGTCGCCCCGGACGTGCCATGTCGCTGCAGCATGCGCAAGGCCGCGAGGACGAGCGTGTACTCCTCGCCGATGTAGCGTCCGTTCTCGTCGACGATCGCCAGACGATCGGCATCGGGATCCTGGGCGAATCCCGCTGCGCATCCGGGCGTGGCACGCGTGGCGGCGATGAGATCACCAAGATTCGCCTCGATCGGCTCCGGCACGTGACCGAAGATTCCCGTTGGTTCGCCGTGGATGTGCTTCACGGTGCAACCGAGTCGCTTGAGCATGGCCGAGCCCGGTCCGCAGCCCGATGCGTTGACCGAATCGAGCACGACATGAAATTGACGTCGGCGAATAGCGTCGACTTCGACACAGGCGAGGACCTTCGCAATGTGGGTTTCGTTGGAAGTATCGTCGGCGGTCATCGACCCGATGTTCGTGGCGATCTCGAAGTCAAAACGTTTCTCGTGAAAGCGAGCGATGATCGCCTCGGCCACATCCTTCGGCGGCGCCAGCCCTTGGCTATCGAGGCACTTGAGGCCGTTCCATTCAATCGGGTTGTGGCTCGCGGTGATGCACATGCCGCCAGCGGCGCCGAGCTGGCCGATCATCACTCCGACGGTCGGGGTCATGGTGATTCCTAGATCGACCACGTCGCAGCCCGTCGCGGCAAGCGAACCACGGACGGCGAGCGCAAGGCTTTCCCCACCCACCCGTCCGTCGCGTCCAACGACGAGCTTTGGGCGGCCGTGGATGGTCGAGCGGATGTGGGAACCGAAGGCTGCGGCGAACTCGGCCGCCATGATCGGGGTCATCGTCCTGCCCACGATGCCGCGGGCACCTGAAACGGAAAGCATCAGCGGAGCGTTGGTCGGCACATCACCCATGTCATCCTCCGGAAGGCCGCGCAGGATATCGCTTCGCATTCCACCGCGGTGAGGGGCGAAGTTTGTGCTCAGTCGTCCCTATAATCGGCTCCTCATGTTCCTGCTCGAGTTGGAGACGGAGTTTTCGGCGGCGCACGCGATTGTCATCGCTGGCGTGCGCGAGCGCGCGCACGGGCATAATTTTCACGTGACCGCGACGGTCGGCGGTCCATCGCTCGACCGAGAGGGGCTGCTGTGCGACTTTCACGCCGTGCAGCGCTGGCTTGAGGAGATCATCGCTCCATTTCGAGACGGTGATCTGAACGTGACGCCCCCCTTCGATCGAATCAATCCGACGGCCGAGCGCATTGCAGAGTTCATCGGAGCTGCCTTGGGGCGGAAACTTCCCGCATCGGTGCGAGTCCGAAGCATCCGAGTCACAGAGGCGACGCGATGCGCCGCCATCTATCTGCCCCCAGCGCCGCCCCACGAGTCAGAAGGAAACCCATCGCCATGAACGACCGCTCCGACGAGCGCAGCGCCGCCGTGCCCCTTGTTGCCGCAAGCGGTGCGGAGGGTAGCGGTGATTCCGTGGCGGACCCATCGCGTTTCCTGAATCGCGATCTTCAATGGTTGGAGTTCAATCGTCGAGTGCTGCATCAGGCGATCGACGCCCGGATGCCGCTCCTGGAGCGGGTGCGATTTCTGTCGATCTTCTCGAACAACCTCGACGAGTTCTTCATGAAGCGCGTCGGAGGCCTGCGACGGCAGATCGACGCGGGTGTCGGAAGTCCGCCGTGGGAACCGCTCACGCCAGCGCAGCAGTTGGGGGCGATTCGCGCGAAGGTCATTGATCTGGTCGCCCTGCAGGCGGATTGCTTTCGAAGCGACATCATGCCGCGGCTGCGCGAAGCAGGCGTGCACTTTCTACGCTGGGAGGAGTTGGAGCCCAACGAGCGATCGGAGGCCGAAGCGTGGTATCGGCGCAACGTCTTCCCGATTCTCACGCCGCTCGCCGTCGACCCAGGGCACCGCTTTCCGTTCATCTCCAACATGAGCGTCTCGCTCGGCGTCATGTTGCGAAGGCCGGGCGAGAGCGAACAGCTCTTTGCTCGCGTCAAGGTGCCGGAACTTGGCAATCGGCTCTATCGGTTCGAGGGAACGAAGCGATTCGTGCCGCTGCAGGAGATCATCGAGCACAACCTCGACGACCTCTTTCCCGGTATGGAGATCGCCAAGGTCCTGGCATTCCGCGTCACCCGCAATGCCGATGTCGAGCGCGACAACGAAGACGCCGAGGATCTCCTCGAGCAGATCCAGCAGCAGCTTCGCGAGCGTCGCTTCGCGCGAGTGATCCGGCTGGAGATGGGACGCGGCGCGAATCCACGCATCCTTCGTTTTCTGGAAGACGAGTTGGAGATCTCCAACGACGATCTGTACGAGACGGACGGGCTCATCGATTGGGGCATCCTCAACGAGATCGCCGACCTCGATATACCTGAGCTCCGCTTCTCGAAGTGGGCTCCGATGGTCCCGCCGAGGATCGAAAGCGACGAGAGCGATCTCTTCAGCGTGATTCGCCAGGGCGATCTGCTCGTCCATCATCCCTACGAGAGCTTCGACGAGACCGTCTGTCGGTTCATCGAGCAGGCGGCGAGCGATCCAAAGGTGCTTGCGATCAAGCAGGCGCTCTATCGCACGAGCGGCGACAGCCCCTTCATTCCGAGTCTGATTCGGGCCGCCGAATCGGGGAAGCAGGTGGCTGTGCTGGTCGAACTTCGGGCCCGCTTTGATGAGGCTCGCAACATCTATTGGGCCCGCAAACTCGAGGACGCCGGCGTCCATGTCGCGTATGGCGTCATCGGACTGAAGACCCACAGCAAGGTAGCGCTCGTTGTTCGGCAGGAAGGCAACGGCATCCGTTCCTACGCCCACGTCGGCACCGGCAACTACAACCCCAAGACCGCGAGGGTCTATGAGGATCTCGGGCTCTTCACCTGTGACGCGGCCATCACCGACGACATTGTCAACCTCTTCAACTACATGACCGGTCGCAGTCGTCAGAAGGACTACAACCGGCTGCTGGTGGCGCCGGTGGCGATGAAGCGTCGGTTCATCGAACTGATCGAACGTGAGATCGAGGTGCAACGATCAGGTCGTCACGGTCGCATCATCGCCAAGATGAACCAACTCGAAGATCGCAGCGTGACCGATGCTCTGTACCGGGCGTCGCAGGCCGGCGTCCGGGTCGACCTCCTCATCCG
>JBBQCR010000091.1:0-10920 GCA_038318935.1 Phycisphaerales bacterium | reverse complement strand
TCGCACAGCTTGCGGGTGAGGTAGCCCGAGTCGGCGGTCTTCAGCGCGGTATCGGCCAGGCCCTTGCGGGCGCCGTGGGTGGAACTGAAGTACTCGAGCACCGAGAGACCCTCTCGGAAGTTCGAGCGGATCGGCGTCTCGATGATCTCGCCGCTGGGCTTGGCCATGAGGCCACGCATGCCGGCGAGCTGCTGCATCTGACTGGTGTTGCCTCGAGCGCCGGAGTCGCTGAAGAGATACACCGGGTTGAGGTACTTGTGCCCGGCTCGGGTGGCGATGTCGACCTCGGCGCCGCTAATCGGATCGCGACGGTCGGTCTTGAGCGTCTCGACCAGCTTCGCGGTGATTTCGCCGCGGCAGAGCTGCCAGAGATCGAGCAACTGATTGTGTCGCTCGCGCTCGGTGATCGCACCGGCGTGATAGGCCTTCTCGACGCGATCGACCTTCTTCTGCGTTTCGCCGAGCAAGCGCAGCTTGTCGGCGGGAACGCGGAGATCGGTGATGGCGAAGGAAAGTCCCGACACCGTGGAGTACCGGAAGCCGACTTCCTTCATGCGATCGAGCAGGTCGATGGTCGCCGACTTGCCCATGCGGGCGTACGTGTCGTCGATGACCCGGGCCGCACCCTTCTTGCCGAGGGCGCAGTTGTAGTAAGGCATGCCGCTCGGGAGGATCTCGTTGAAGATCAGTCGCCCGACGGTGGTCAGGATGCGACGGTTGTCCGCCATCTTGACGACGGGCTTCTTCTGATCGTCGACGCTCTCGTTGAAGCGTTCGATGCGAACTTCGATCCAGTCGTGGAACGAGATGCGCCGCGGATCGCCGTGCGGAAGTCCGAAGGCCAGCAGCGCTTCCTCGTAGTCCTTGAAGCGACGGACCTTCTTCTTCTCCTCGTCGGTTTCAGGTCGATCCTGATGGCCGACGGTGAGGAAGTAGACGCCCATGACGATGTCTTGGGACGGACTGACGATCGGATTGCCGCTTGCCGGGCTGAAGATGTTGTGGATCGACATCATCAACACGGTGGCTTCGGCCTGGGCCTCGACCGACAGCGGCAGGTGGACCGCCATCTGATCGCCGTCGAAGTCGGCGTTGTAGCCGGTGCACACGAGCGGATGGATCTTGATCGCGTTGCCTTCGACCAGCACCGGCTCAAACGCCTGGATGCCCATGCGGTGAAGCGTGGGGGCGCGGTTGAGCAGCACCGGATGGTTGCGGATCACCTGCTCGAGGATGTCCCACACCTCGGGATCGCGCCGCTCCAGCATGCGCTTGGCGCTCTTGATGGTGTCGGCGAGTCCGTGTTCCTTCAGCTTGCGGATGATGAACGGCTGATACAGCTCCAGCGCGATCTTCTTGGGCAGTCCGCACTGCCAGAGCTTCAACTCCGGACCGACGACGATGACCGAACGCGCCGAGTAGTCGACGCGCTTGCCGAGCAGGTTCTCGCGGAAGCGACCCTGCTTGCCCTTGATCATGTCGGTGATCGACTTGAGCGGTCGGTTGCTCGAGCCAAGCACTGGGCGGCGGCAGCGGCCGTTGTCGAACAGGGCGTCGACTGCCTGCTGCAACATGCGCTTCTCGTTGCGGATGATGACCTCGGGGGCGTTGAGGTCCATCAGCTTCTTGAGACGGTTGCTGCGGTTGATGATGCGGCGATAGAGATCGTTGAGATCGCTGGTCGCGAAGTTGCCGCTCTCCAGCAGCACCAGCGGACGCAGGTCCGGTGGGATCACCGGCACGACGTCCATGACCATCCACGCGGGATCGTTCTCGGATCCGCGGATCTGCTCGACGATCTTGAGGCGCTTGGAGAGGTCCTTCTGTCGCTGCTTGCTCTTGGTGGTGCCGAGTTCCTCACGGAGCTCTGCCGACAGTCCAGCGAGGTCGAGCTGGTTGAGGAGCTCGCGAACGCCTTCGGCGCCCATCATCGCGGTGAAGGAAGTCCCGTACTTCTCAAACGCGGCGCGGTACTCGTCCTCCGTGAGCACCTGCTGGTGCTCGAGGTCCGTCGTGCCCGGATCGGTCACGACGTAGTCCTGGAAGTAGATGACCTTCTCAAGGTCACTGGTCTTCATGGCCAAGAGGTTGCCGAGGCGGCTCGGCATGGCCTTGAAGAACCAGATGTGCACGATCGGCGCGGCCAGATTGATGTGGCCCATGCGCTTGCGGCGCACGCGGCTGTGGGTGACCTTCACGCCACAGCGGTCGCAGATGATGCCCTTGAACTTGGTCCCCTTGTACTTGCCGCAGGCGCACTCGTAGTCCCGTTCGGGACCGAAGATGCGCTCGCAGAAGAGACCATCGCGCTCGGGGCGATAGGTGCGGTAGTTGATTGTCTCGGGCTTCTTCACCTCGCCGAAGGACCACGAACGGATGTCGTTCGGGCTCGCCAGGGTGATTTTTACCGAGCCAAAGTCGTTCACGCGATCGTAGACGCTCTCGGCCATGGGTTTGGTCGCTCCGCCCCGCTGGTGGGGCTCAGGTGCGTCGTCAGGAGTGTTGCGATCGGCGGAATGGTGCCGAGCGCGACGTAGGTCAGAACGGAAGGAACTGTTCGGAAAACTGGATTCGAGTCAGTGCGAGAGAGGCAAGGGTCAGTCGGGGCGATCAGAGCATCGCGCCAGCGTCGCCTTGCCGCTTCTCGAGCGTGATGTTCATGCCCAGACCCTTGATCTCGTGGCAGAGCACGTCGAAGACGACGGGCATGCCGGCCTCGAGCGTGTTGGTGCCCTTGACCATCGAGTCGTAGATCTTGGTTCGTCCCTCGACATCGTCGCTCTTGACGGTGAGGAGTTCCTGGAGCACGTACGCCGCGCCATAGGCTTCAAGTCCCCACACTTCCATCTCGCCGAAGCGCTGGCCGCCCGTGCGTGCCTTGCCCCCGAGTGGCTGTTGGGTGATGAGGCTGTACGGACCGGTGGAACGAGCGTGGATCTTGTCGTCAACGAGGTGGTGCAGCTTCAGGATGTACATGAAGCCGACCGTCGTCTTCTGATGGAACGGCTCGCCCGTGCGTCCGTCGTACAACTGGATCTTGCCGGTTCGGGGCATCTTGGCGAGCAGCTCGCGCGGTTGACCCGGATCGTCGCCGTCCTCGGCGAAGGTGGCCAGACGCTTGGCGACGTGGGCGTTGGCCTCATCGACGGCGTCGAAGATCTCCATCTCGGTCGCACCCTCGAAGACCGGCGTGACGGCCTGGAAGCCAAGCACCTGCGCCGCCCAACCGAGGTGGACCTCGAGAATCTGTCCGACGTTCATGCGGCTGGGCACGCCGAGCGGATTGAGCAGGAAATCGACCGCGGTTCCGTCCTCGAGATAGGGCATGTCCTCTTCCGGCACGATGCGGGCGATGACGCCCTTGTTGCCGTGTCGACCTGCCATCTTGTCGCCGACGGAAAGCTGACGCTTCGTGGCAAGGTAGACCTTGACCATCTCGAGCACGCCTGAAGGCAGCTCATCGCCGCGCTTCATGTGACCGAGCTTGCGTTCCTTCTCCTTCGCGATGTCCTGAATGCGCGGCCAGAACTGGCCGTAGATCACCTTGGCGTTCTCACGGGCCTCGGCCGATCCCTTCATCCACTTCTCGCTGAAGTTTTCGATCTGCTCGAGGATGACTTCGGGGATGTCGCTCTGCCCGACCTTCTGACGGGTCGAGGGGTCGACCATCTCGGCACCGAGCAACTCGTTGAGCTTGGTGACCATCTGTCGGAAGAGACGGATGCGCTTCTCGTCCATCTCCTTCTCGAAGTCGGTCATCTCTTTCTTGAGTTGCTTCTTCTGGTCCTCGCTGAGGTGCATGCGTCGGCTGAAGCGACGAGCGCCGATGACGATGCCTTCGGTACCTGCTGGTACTTCAAGCGAATCGTTCTTCACGTCCTCGCCCGCTCGACCGAAGATCGCGTGCAGCAGCTTCTCTTCGGGGGACAGCTCGGATTTCGACTTCGGGCTCACCTTGCCGACGAGGATGTCGCCGGGGCCGACCTTGGCGCCGATGGTGATGACGCCGTTCTCGTCCAGCTTCCCGAGCATCTTCTCGCTGACGTTGGGAATATCGCGGGTGAACTCTTCGCGACCGAGTTTGGTCTCGCGGATCTCGACGTCAAAGCTCTCGATGTGGATCGACGTGAAAACGTCGTCCTTCACGAGCCGCTCGTTGATGACGATGGCATCCTCGAAGTTGTAGCCGTCGAAGGTGTTGAACGCGACGAGCACGTTCTTGCCGATCGCCAACTCGCCCTTCTGGGTGCTGGCGCCGTCGGCGATGATCTCGCCCGCCTTCACCTTCTGGCCGGGCTTCACGATCGGACGCTGGTTCTGGCAGGTGCGCTCGTTCAGGCCCACGAACTTGCGGAGCATGTACTCGTCGGCGTTGTCGATGATGATGTGATCGGCATCGACGAACGTGACCATGCCGCCACGCTTGGCCTTGATGATCATGCCCGAGTAGCCGCCGACGATGCGCTCCATGCCGGTGGCGATGCACGGAGGATCGATCTTGATGAGCGGCACGGCCTGCCGCTGCATGTTCGAACCCATGAGCGCCCGGTTGGCGTCGTCGTGCTCGAGGAAGGGGATCAGCGACGCCGAGACGCCGACGATCTGCTTCGGACTGATGTCGACGAACTCGACGCCGGTCGGCGGAACCTCGGCGAGGTCACCATCGATACGGGCAAGCGTGTTGCCGGCCGCGAAGCGACCTTCCTTGTCGAGCATGTCGCTCGTCGCGAGAACCTTTTTGAGTTCTTCGTCGGCGCGAAGTCGCACGACTTCGTTGGTCGCCCGACCTGCCTTGACCTTGCGATACGGAGTCTGGAGGAAGCCGTAGTCGTCGATCTCGGCGTAGATGCCCAGCGACGCGATCAGACCGATGTTGGTGCCTTCCGGCGTCTCGATCGGACAGATGCGACCGTAGTGGGAGATGTGCACGTCGCGCACCTCGAAGCCGGCGCGCTTGCGGTTGAGGCCGCCCGGCCCCAGAGCCGAAAGACGACGCTCATGGACGAGCATCGACAGCGGATTGGTCTGATCGACGACCTGCGACAGTTCGCTGCGGCCGAAGAAGAACTCGATGGCGCTGGAGATGGACTTCGAGTTGACCAGGTCGGCGATCTTGGAGATCTCGTCCGGGTCCTTCACGCTCATGCGCTCTTGCACCGTGCGGCGGAGCTTGAGGAACCCCTTGCGCATTTCTTCCGTCGCCAGTTCATCGAGCGTCCGCAGTCGGCGGTTGCCAAGGTGATCGATGTCGTCCACGTGGGCGCGATTGCGCTTGGCGCGGAGATCCATGATGTAGTTGATGACCGCAAGGAAGTCAGCGGCCTGCAACGACTGGACGGCCTCCGAGACGACCTTGTAGCGCTTGTCGTCTTCGAACTTGCGGTTGATGCGGAACCGGCCGACACGCCCGAGGCGGTAGCGGTTCTCGTCGAAGAACTTCTCCTTGAAGAGGGCCTTCGCCTTGTCGACCTGCGGGGGATTGCCCGGTCGGAGGCGGCCGTAGATTCTCAGCAGCGCCGCTTCGTGCTCGGTCACTTCCGCGAGGAAGTCGAGCTTCTCTTCGGCCAACGTGTTGAGGATGATCGGATCACCCGGATCAGTAATGACGCGGACGGTCTTCAGGTTCGACGCCTGGATGGTGTCGATCTTGTCGCCGATCATCGCCCCGACTCGGCAGAGCTCTTCACCCGAGTCGCTGTCGACGATCATCTCCGCCGAGAAATGCTCAGGCTTGAGCTTCTCGACCTTGAGGTCGACGACGTCGTAGAACATCTCGAGGATCTTGTCGGTGGACGAGTAGACCTCATCGAGAGCGCGGAGGAACGTGGTTGCCGCGAGCTTCGTCGACTGGTCGATCCGCATCGCCAAGACGTCCTTCTTCGTGACTTCGAGCTCGATCCACGAGCCGCGCTCGGGAATGATGCGAGCCGAGTGGAGAGGACGGTCGCCGAAGGAACTGACGATCGAGAAGTCGACACCGGGAGACCGGTGCAACTGGCTGACGATGCAGCGTTCAGCACCGTTCACGATGAACTCACCGCCGCCCATCATGATCGGGATCTCGCCGAGGTAGATCTCTTCCTCGGGAATCTCATCGACACCATTGCGACGCAGACGAACGGCGATGCGGAAAGGCATCCCGAACGTCAGGCGCAGCTCACGGCACTCGTCCGCGGTGTATCGCGGCTCGTCGAGCTTGTAATAGAGATACTCAAGCTTCATCGAGCCGTCGTAGGACTCGATCGGGAAGATCTCACGAAGAAGCGCTTCGAGCCCGAGCTGAGGGTTTCGGGTCTCGTGGCTCTTATCGAGCTGCAAGAACCGCTCGTACGCGTCCTTCTGGACACGTGTGAGATCAGGGACGGGGATCGCGTCGTCACGCTTTGAATACAGGCGGATGTCGCGAGCGTTTGTGGTTGCCATCAACGTTCCCCTAACGCGTAGAAGCGGTGCCGATTGAAATTGGGAGGCGAGCAGAGGCGGCGCAGCCGCACCAGCGCAGGCGTTCAGATCGCGGTGAGCTTTCCTTCCAGATCCGCCACCAGAGGTGAGGGTTCCGAAGGAAGCGTCGCCGCAACGTCTGTCACGCCGTCGTCAAGCTTCGTAGTTTGTCCATGGAATGCCGGTGATCGCCGCTGCCATCGAAGCCCCGCAGTGTAGGGTCGACTCACAGTTTGCACAAGGGCTTGACAGAATGTTGCCGATTGCCGAAAGATTCTGTCCGGCGATCCGGACATCCCCCGAACGGTCGGCGGCTCAGCGCGGATCGCAGGCGTCACCGATGCCGTCGCCATCTGCGTCTGCCTGATCGGGATTGGCGACGCTCGGGCAGTTGTCGACCGCGTTGGGCACACCATCACCATCGAGATCCGACAGCGTCGGGCAGGCTCCCCAAGCGCCGAGAAGGAGAGCAAGATCGGCCGCATCCACGACCTGGGATTGGTCGAGATCACCCGGACCGGCGGTCCCCCAACTGCCCGCCAGAATCGCCAAGTCGACGGCGTCGACCACGCCGCTGGCGTCGAGGTCAGCGAAGCACTCGCATTCGTCGGGAACGCCGTTGCCGTTCCTGTCGAGCGAGGTGCCCAGAACGTGGATGTCGCAGCCGTCCGGCACCAGATTGAGGTTGCAGTCGGCGAGGTCATCAAAGCCTGGGCAGGCATCGAGGCAATCTGGCACTGAGTCGCCGTCGCTGTCCACATCGCTGATGCCACAGCCGCAAGCGCCGGGGGCTGACTTGAGTGGATCGTCGGGGCAGCCATCGTCGCAATCGGGATGGCCATCGGCGTCCGTATCGGTATCGGCGATACCGCAACCGCACGCCCCGGGTGCGAGTTTGAGCGGATCGTTGGGGCAACCATCGTTGCAGTCCGCCTCGCCATCGCCGTCAGAGTCGAGGTCCGGGACCCCGCACCCGCAGCCCCCGGGAGCGCTCTTGGATGGATCGAACGGGCACTCGTCGATGCAGTCGAAGACCCCATCGCCGTCGGAATCGGTGTCGCTGAGACCGCAGCCGCAGATGCCGGGAGCGACCTTGAGCGGATCGTTCGGGCAACCGTCAGTGCAATCGGGAGTGCCGTCTCCATCGGAGTCGACATCAACGACGCCGCATCCACAGGTTCCCGGCATCAGTTTCTTGGGATCGTCAGGACAGCCGTCGCTGCAATTGGCGACCCCGTCGCCGTCGGAGTCGAGATCGGCGACACCGCAGCCGCAGGCGCCGGCCGCGATCTTGTCCGGATCGGCAGGGCACCCGTCGGCGCAGTCGGGAGTCCCATCGCGGTCGGAGTCGATGTCCGCGATGCCACAACCGCACAGACCGGGAGCGGATTTGGCGGGATCGCGGGGACAGCCGTCTTGGCAATCGTCCACGCCGTCGCCGTCGAGGTCGCTTGCCTGCGATGCGATGACCGCGGAGACCAGCGGCGAGTCCGCGGCGTCGAAGATGACCTCGTTCACATCGGCGATGAAACGCGGATAACCGAAGTCGTTGCGCAAGGCGAGCACCGGCGGCGCCGCGAACGAGTTGTGGTTGTCGATCGCCCAACTGGTAACGCCGTCGTAGCCGAGCAGCACATTGCCACCAAGACTTGAACCAAGTCCGGTGACGTTGCTGTTGTCGCAGTCGCCGAGGTCGACCAGCGCGGCGTCAGAGACCGACACGCCCGCAATCGCGTTCCCCACGACGTTGCTGGTTTCGATGCGGGCGCGGCCTGCGACCACGGACACTCCGCGCAGGTTGCTGAAGATTGGAGCCGTGACGTCGTGGAGATAGAGCGCTGCGGACGGTCCTTCCACCGCGATGCCGGTATCGAAGCCGCCAATGACGACGTTCGTGACTTCGACGGAGACCGGCGCGGTTCCGCGGCTCGCATCGATGAAGATTCCCAGCGAATTGCCCGAGGTCGTCGTGATGATGTTGGTGCCATCGATGATTGCGGAACTCGCATCTCCTTCGCCATACACTTCATCGGTGTTGGTCGCGACAACACCGAAGTAGTTGGCCAGGAGCAGGCCGCCCTTGATTGTGATGGTCGCGCTGGTTGAGTTGTTCCACAGACGCACCCCCGCGTAGGCCGCGATCACCGTGTTGTTTCGGATCTCGACCGAAGCCTTTCCGCGGATCGAGCTGACGAAGAGGCCGTACGGTCTGTCGAATTGCTTGTCGCCGGTCGAGGTGAGCGTGTTGTCCTCGATCGTCCACGGCGACGCGTCGACTGCCTGCAGGTTGTGCCAGACCGCGATGCCGTCGAAGTTGATGGTGTTGCGACGAATGCTGGCGATTCCTCCGCGTTCCATCGCCTGCAGCGTGTTGCCTGTCTGAATGCCGATCGTCACGTCGGTGAGGACATTGTCGCTGATGTCGGCGTAGAGATCGTTCGCAACAGCGACGGCGATACGCTCGCGATCAAGACTGTTGATCCCTTGCATGTTGTCGAAGCGGTTGCAGGAGATCGTGTTGAAACTCGAGATGGCGTCATCGCTGCCGCTTCCATAGAGCGGGATCGCCACATCGTTCGTGTTGACGACGATGTTGTTGATGATCGTCGTGTGATCGATGTGGATGAACGGCTTGGCCGGATCGTTGAACGTACCGTTTCCGATGGCATGCGCGACGTTGGAGTCGGCGCCGTACATCGGTTCCCCGCCCTCCAGCGCGGGGTTGTCACCGTCGAAGGTGAACCCGTCGATGCTCACGCCGTCGGACGCGATATACAGAATGATGCCGCCGACGGGTGCGTTGGTCGCAGGCACGAGAATCGCCTCGGCACCGCGACTCAGATCGGTCCCGGGGCAGACGCCTGCGAAGGGACCGCGCAACGTGACGGACTTGTTGAGCACAAGGTTAACGGCGTAGGTTCCGGCGGCGACGTACACGGAGCCCCAAGCAGCGACGGCGTCGATCCCGTCCTGGATCGAAGCGAATGCGTCGCATCCGACCGCAACGATGGGACCATCGCCGTCGGGATCGGCACCATTGTCGAGCGATGCGAAGCGAGCGTCCACGTACACCACGCTTCGCGTCCCAAACCCATCGTCGACAGCGCCGTTGCAATCGTCGTCGAGGCCGTTGCCGCAGATCTCGACGGCGTCGGGATTGATGGATGGATCGCTATCGTCGCAATCAGCGTTGTTGAGGACGAAGCCGCTCGGAAGATCCGACACGCACGCTGACGCGGCATCCGCGGCGGCGTCGCCAAAGCCATCGCCATCTGCGTCGGGCCAGACGTCGATCATCACGTCGCGTGTGCCACAGCCGCAGGAACCGGGCTCGATCTTCAACGGGTCCTTGGGGCACTCGTCGCCCGCGATGGCGACGTACCCCGCTGGCTGCGGACACGACGAGATGGTCGCGGAGGCGTCCCCAACTCCGTCGTTGTCGGCATCGGCGTACCAGAGCGTCGGGGCAATGACTGTGACCGAAACGCTTTCACACTCGGTGCTGATGCGTCCCGTGACGGTGTTCTTCGCCGCCGCGAAGTAGAGGGTGGTTGCCGCAGGAGTGACGACCACGGAATCGCCTGTTCCAATGACGCGTCCGCCGCACGAACCCTCGTACCAGACGATCGTCTCGTCGACACCGACAGTACCGCTGAGCGTCGTCGTCTCACCGCCGCAGACCATGTCGGGTATCGCGATCGGGGACACGACACCGTTGTCATCGCGGACGACGAGGTACGCCGAAGACGTCCCCGAGGCGAGTGAAGCAGGCAGGATGGCGGCCACTACGGCGCAACGCACGTGCGTCCGACAGAAACGAAGCGCCGCTCGCGCTCGACGCAGGGCAGAATGCGCCACTGACCCTCTCTTGCACTTATCGCAAAACCGTTGCGAGCGTCCGGACCACCGCGAGGTTGCTTGTCCATGGCACCACTGGATGGCAGGTTCCCCGCTGCTGACTCCAAGGCTATCCGAACAGGACTTGCGAGCAAGCGCCGATCTCTCGGATCTGGCGCGGATGATCAAACTCGGGTGGATCGTTCACGCTTCGATTGCGGCCAATCGGCGGCGCTGTCGCTACATCTGCCTGCCGCGGATAAAAAAGCCTTCCGGGTCCCCGCAATCGAGGAACCCGGAAGGCGACCACATGTCGTGGTGATGGAGGACCGGTCAGTTGAGACACGGACCCCATGCACCGAGCAGAATCGCGAGGTCCGCTGCATCCACCGATCCTGAGCCATCGAGGTCGCCGACGCCGCTGCCGGCCCAGTTGCCCAGGAGGATCGCCAAGTCAGCGCCGTCGACACTTCCCGAGTCGTTCACGTCGGCGATGCACTGGCACTCGTCAGGAATGCCATCCTGATTGGAATCGACCGACGTACCAGCGAGAATGTCGCAGCCGTCCGCGACGCCGTTGGCATTGCAGTCGATGGTGTCGTCGAAGCCTGGGCACGCATCAATGCAGTCGGGAACGCCGTC
>JBBQCR010000090.1:0-10940 GCA_038318935.1 Phycisphaerales bacterium | reverse complement strand
CGAGCGGTCGCCGACCCTTGTGACCCTCGTCCCGATCATTGCGGACACGACGATGAACGCTTCTCTTCTCACCTTTGCTTCGGACCTGGCCCACGGCCTGATGACCGCGGCACCGTCGGCGACCCCGAACGGTGCCACCTTCTGGTTGCCGAAGCAGTCGTCCACGCTGGCGCCGAACATCGACTTCATGTTCATGGCGGTCACGTGGATCTCGTACTTCTTCTTCTTCCTGATCCTCGCCCTGATGATCGTCTTCGTGGTGCGCTACCGACAGCGCGGCCGCGAAGTGCGTCTGGGCGGACCATCGCACCACACGCCTCTTGAGGTGACGTGGACGATCATCCCGCTCATCATCTGCGTCTTCATCTTCTTTGGCGGTTTCAAGGGCTATCTCGCGATCGCCACGCCTCCTGCGAATTCGTACCAGATCGATGTCATCGCGAAACAGTGGTCGTGGACCTTCAAGTATCCCAACGGCGCGATCGCCGATGACTTGTACGTCCCCGCTGGCAAGCCGGTGAAGCTGGTGCTTCGGTCCGACGACGTGCTGCACAGCCTGTACATCCCCGACTTCCGAGTGAAGAAGGATGTCGTCCCCGCTCGGTACAACGTGCTCTGGTTCCAGTGCAACGAGCCGACCGGCAAGGATGCCAAGGGTGAAGAGCTCTTCCACATGCTCTTCTGCACCGAGTACTGCGGCAAGGATCACTCGCGCATGAACCGGCGCGTGGTCGTGCTCAACGAAGATGACTTTGCAATCTGGCAGGTCGAGCAGGCGCGCTGGCTGGAGAAGATTCCAGACGAGGAGCTGTATTACAAGGCCGGCCCGAAGCTCTATGCCCGCTGCGTCAGTTGCCACAGTATCGACGGATCACCGAGCACCGGACCGTCTTGGGGACCGCACGATGGCCTGCCTTCCATTTGGGAGCGAACTCAGAAGGGCCTGACCAAGGTCGACGGCGCCAAGCCACTCTCGGATCTGATCGGTGAAGGCAAGGAGTTCGCCACGCCTGAAGACTACATCACCAGCTCGATCCTTAACCCCAACAAGCACATCGTCGCTGGATTCGCTCCGGCGATGCCGACCTTCCAAGGTCAGCTTGATGCCCGCGGCATCCGCGCACTCATCGACTTCATGAAGCACCTTGACGAATTCGACGCCAAGGGCAAGTGGAAGAAGGATCCTGCGGCGAAGTGATTCGTTCGCCGGCTCTCCGCAAACACTCGTTCTCGTCCGACCTCCGCCAGTGACCCCCGCCCAAACCAGCGCCTTCCGCGCAGGTGACGCCAATGACGACCCTCGACGCAGCCCGTCCGCTGGACATTCGGCCCTCGGCCGACAACTACCTGACCCACACCAGAGGTCTCCTCTCGTGGCTCTTCACGCTCGATCACAAGAGGATCGGCGTGATGTACCTGGTTTCGGTGCTGGGTTCGTTCTTCGTCGGCGGCCTCTTCGCGCTGCTGGTGAGGACCAAGCTCCTCTTCCCTGGGCCGGTCACATGGATGACCGCAGAGCAGTACAACCAGGCATTCACGCTGCACGGCGCGATCATGGTGTTCCTGGTCATCGTCCCCAGCATTCCAGCGGCGCTTGGCAACTTCGTGCTGCCGATCATGCTGGGAGCCAAGGACGTCGCGTTCCCGCGGCTGAACCTCTTCAGCTACTGGCTCTGGCTCGCCGGCGCTGGCTGCGTCGTCATCAGTCTCCTTGCGGGCAGTTTCGACACCGGATGGACCTTCTACACCCCGTACTCGACAACCACCACCCTCGGCGGCGTGGTCCCGGTGCTCACCGGTGTTTTCATCCTCGGGTTCAGCTCGATCTTCACGGGCATGAACTTCATCGTGACGATCCACAAGCTGCGACCACCGGGGATGACCTGGTTCCGCATGCCGCTCTTTCTGTGGGCCCTCTACTCGACGGCGCTCATCCAAGTGCTCGCGACTCCGGTGCTCGCAATCACTCTGTCGCTCCTGGTGCTTGAGCGAGTCTTCCACATCGGCATCTTCGATCCGGCGATGGGTGGCGACCCGGTGCTCTTCCAGCACTTCTTCTGGTTCTACAGCCACCCGGCCGTGTACATCATGATTCTGCCCGGCATGGGCATCATCAGCGAGATCATCGCGGTCCACTCGCATCGCCACATCTTCGGATACCGCTTCATCGCGTTCTCCTCAGTGGCTATCGCGATCTTCTCGTTCCTTGTGTGGGGCCACCACATGTTCACTTCGGGCCAGTCCGGCCTGATGAATGTGCTCTTCTCGGCCATCACCTTCAGCGTTGCGATCCCGTCGGCGATCAAGGTGTTCAACTGGATCGGCACGATGTACAAGGGCTCGATCAGCCTGAACACGCCGATGCTCTACGCGTTGTCGTTCCTGTTCCTCTTCACCATCGGTGGATTGACGGGCCTGCACCTCGGCACGCTGAACATCGACATCCACCTGCACGACACCTACTTCGTCGTCGCCCACTTCCACTACGTGATGATGGGTTCGGCGCTGATCGCCATGATCGGCGGAGTCCACCACTGGTGGCCGAAGATGTTCGGCGTCATGTACTCGGAGTTCTGGGGTCGCATCGCCTGCGGTCTGGTGTTCGTCGGCTTCAATGTCACGTTCTTCACCCAGTTCATGCTCGGCAGTCACGGCATGCCGCGCCGCTACTACAGCTACGACCAGTTCCCGCAGATGGCCGAGACGTTCAAGATCTATCACCACATCTCGACGGGCGGCTCGTACATCATGGCCATCGGGTTCCTGATCACTGCGATCTACCTGATTCACTCGCTCTTCCGTGGCAAGCCGGCACCGGCGAACCCGTGGGGCGGTCGCAGCCTCGAGTGGCAGTGCCCGTCGCCTCCGCCGCACGACAACTTCAAGACCACGCCCCGGGTCGGCGACTGCTACGACTTCTCAATCGTCCGTTGGGACGAGGCGAGCAACGGCTACATCGTCGACCGCAACCTCGATCCCGAACTGAACACCAACGCCCCCAAGCGAGTGGGACACTGACGGAGAGTTGGGCCTCGCCAGATCTTGAAACGAGATATGGCAACGAGATCAGGAGCACTTCACGTGACCGCCATCGACACCAAGACGCACGGGCCCGACGGCCACGACCACCCCGCTGGACATGGCCACGGCCATGATCAGTATCCGTTCCTTGCCCATCACTTCGACACCCCGGCGCAGCAGTTCGACAGCGCCAAGCTCGGCATGTGGGTGTTCCTTGCGACGGAAATCCTCTTCTTCGGCGCGCTGTTCGCGCTGTACGCGATCATGCGGTTTCGCGAGCCGGAGGTCTTCTCGTACGCAAGTCACTACCTCAGCACGACCATGGGAGGTATCAACACGGTTGTTCTCATCCTCAGTTCGCTGACGATGGCGATGGGCGTGCACTTCGCACAGCGCGGCAAGCGCGGACCGCTGGTCGTGTGCATGCTGCTCACACTTGCGGGGGCCGCAGGCTTCCTGGTCATCAAGTACTTCGAGTACGAGCACAAGATCCACGCGAATCTGGTTTGGGGCAAGGGCTTCTATGAGCCCGTCAAGGACGAGCACGGCAATGTCATCGGCGCTCCTTCTGAGTCCGCGGTGGCGGTGAGCGCTCCTGCGGCGGCCGCCGCGCCAGCCGTCTTCATCCACCCGCTCCTCGGTAAGCCGCTCCCCGCGGAAGCCTCCACGGTGAAGAAGGCCGCGATCGGTCCATCCGGCATCGTCGCGTCAGCGGAGAACAGCGAAGCCACGAAGCAAGGATTTGACGGAGTCGTGAGGGACATCGAGGAAGCCGAAGTCCACGACCACGACGCCGACAAGGCCCACGTCTTTGATCCGAAGCTGCCAGTCAACACACACCGCTTCTTCGCCATCTACTACTGCATGACCGGACTGCACGGCATCCACGTCGTGATCGGCATGTTCCTCATCGGCTGGCTGGCGATCCGCTCCTTCCGCGGCGAATTCAGCGGCACCTATTACACGCCGGTCGATCTCGTCGGACTCTACTGGCACATCGTCGATCTGATCTGGATCTTCCTCTTCCCGCTCTTCTATCTCATCCACTGACGTCTTCCTCCGGAGTACGCGATGTCCAATTCTCCTACGCCCGGTCACGCTTCCGGAAAGTCGCATCAGCACGACGGGCACCCGCTCGTCGGACACTTGGTCCCGCTGTGGATCCTCTTTCTCACAGGTTCTGCCTTGGTGGTGCTGACGATCATCACCGTCGCCGCACACTCCGTTGACCTCGGGGAGTTCAACATCGTCTTTGCGCTGGTCATCGCGGCCATCAAGGCGACGCTCGTCGGGCTCTTCTTCATGCACCTGCGCTGGGACCGGCCCTTCAACCAACTGGTCTTCGTCGGTTCGATCGTCTTCGTCCTGCTGCTCATGATCTTCTGCATGATGGACAGCAAGCAGTACCAGTCCCAACTGGTCGGAGGCAATCCGAGCATGGCGCAGATGACGATCGACAAGGAAGCGCCGAACGCACCTATCGCCAAGCAGGCGCCGGTCCTGCGGTGATTCCCGATCGGATCCCGCGAAACGCCGTCGCGCTGCGCAAGGGTCCCGCTTCGAAACAACCCAAGGAAGTTTAGCGCATGCTCGCGATCTTCCGTTCGCAACGCGTCACGCCATTCACCGACCAGACGGCCCGCTCCGAAGCGGGCCGTTTTGGCATGTGGCTGTTTCTGCTCACGCTGACTGTGATCTTCGCGTCGACGCTGCTGGCGTACGTCATTGTCCGTTTGAGCCCGATGAACGTCGCTCACTGGCCGCCGTCGGACATGCCGCCGCTGCCGGAGTCCCTGATCTACTCGACGATCGCACTGCTTCTCTCAAGCGGCACCATGCATGTCGCAACGGTCGCGGCGCGGCGCGGTGAATCGGCGACCGGCGTATGGATGCTCGCGACGCTCGGACTCGGACTGACGTTCCTCGCGCTGCAGTGCATCGGCTGGGCCGGCGCGGCGGCCGCCCACATGGACTTCACCAAGCATCTGTACGCCTGGACGTTTTACGTACTGACGGTGCTGCACGCTTTGCACGTCGTTGGAGGCCTGATCCCGATGGCACTGACCACACGCAACGCCATGCGCGGTGCGTACGGTCCGCAGCGATGGTCGGGTGTTCGGCTCTGCGCGATGTACTGGCACTTCCTCGACGTGGTGTGGATCGCGCTCTACCTCACGCTGCTCTGGGGTTCTCAGCGATGAGCCCGGCCGTCCCGGCGCGGAGCGCTCAGGGAATGCACGAGCCCCAGTTGCCGAGCAGTTGCGCGAGATCGGCAGCATTGACGACACCGCTGCCGTCGACGTCGCCGCACGCGGCACTGGTGCCCCAGGCGCCGAGGATGACTGCGAGATCCACAGCGTTGACAACTCCGTTGGCATCGAAGTCACCTTCGCAGAGTCCGTAGCAGGGCGGGAACGAGCAACTTGAGGCGGCCTCCTGCGTGCACACTTGGTCCCACGCGAAGTTGCAGCAGTACGGATCAGTTGCGCAGACTGTTGCACAGCACTCGACATCATCGCAGCCCGAGGTGCCGTGTGAGAGAAGGCACGAGGGACTCTCGGGAGCGCCGCATCCGGCGCAGGACTCCGCGGCCTCCGCGGCGCAACTTGCATCCCATTGAACATCGCAGCAGAAGCTGTCCGCGGCACACACCGCATTGCAACAGGTCGTGTCAGAGCAGTAGGGGGTCGGTTGCGGCGAGTAGCACCCACCGGCACTTGGACTGCCGCAGGCCGAACAGAGATCGATCGCTTCTGCGACGCAGGTCGAATCCCATTGCGTGAGGCAACAGAACGCGTCGACGACGCACACGCCCAAGCAGCAGATCTGGTCGTCGCATCCCGCACCGTGTGGCGCGAAGCAGGAACCCGAGGTGGGCACGCCGCAGGGCGAGCACAGATCGTCGGCGCCTTGCGCGCAGGCGGCATCCCATTGCGTCAGACAGCAGAATGAGTCGTACGAGCACACTGTCTGGCAGCAGGCGGCATCGGAGCAGCCGGGAGTGGTGTGTGATTGGTAGCAACTGCCGCTTATCGGTAGGCCGCATTGGACGCAGAGCTCCCACGCCTGACCGCTGCAGATCTCGTCCCATTGCTGCTGGCAGCAGAAGGGATCGCTGGCGCAAACCGCGTCGCAGCAATCAGCGTCGTTGCACGAGGGATTCTCGTGCGGCAGAAGGCAGTCATTGGAGAGGCTTCCGCCGCAGACCACGACGCACGCGGCGTAGGCCTGTTGTGCGCAGACATCGTCCCACTGCTGTTGGCAGCAGAAGGGATCAGCAGTACAGATCGTGTCGCAGCAACTCGGGTCGCTGCACGCAGGATCCTCGTGCGGGGCGAGGCAATCACCCGCGAGTACGGCGCCGCAACTCGCGACGCACCACGCCCAGCCTTCGTCGGCGCACGTGCTGTCCCACTGCGACTGGCAGCAAAAGGGGTCCGCAGAACAGACGAGCTGGCAACAGTCGACGTTCTCGCAGCCAGGATTCTGATGGGCGGTGATGCAGCTTCCCGCCGCAGGGCACGTCGATTGTCCTCTGGCGGACGACGTGGCGATGCACACACCAAACACGATCGCGAGCTGTACGACAACCTTCATGCGAAGTCTCCCCGGTTCCGCACACTCGCGCGGAAGTCTACGAAGGAGTTTCGACGCGATGACAGGGGATCAGGAGCAGGATTTGAACCCACGCAAGCCGCTGCGTTCACGCGACCACCCTCAGCCGGCACAAACGGCGCAACCGTCAGAGCTGTGGCTGCTTCTCGCGGATGCCGAGCGTTGACCACGCGGCGAACCAGAAGCAGGGGATGACGGTGATTGGTCGATCGTCCGCGGCGCGAACTCGGGCCACTGCCTCGTCGCCTGTGGGTAACGTGAAGACGAGCGCGGTACCGCGAACATCGGTCCGCCACTCGCCATCAACAGCGACGCGGCGCATGGCCTGAACGTCAAACGCGGTGCGCTGTCCATCGATCTCAACGACCAGCATCGGCGACTTCAGTGGCGATCCATCTGGCGGCAGCGATCGCACCGGATACTCAAGCGTCGCCGATCGCCGCGAACGACCGTAGCTGATGCCCTCGTAGAGACGCACGTTGCCCTCGTCGCGTTCGGGCAGATCAGAGTCGGGATGGAGCGCGATCCAATCGGCCCATGTGGTGAGAGCGACGTTTGGAATCGGCGCGAGCGCTGCACCTCGAACCGCCGCTGGACCGGCGATCGCCCGGCCGTCCAACTGTTGCCAGAGGCTCGGCACGGGGGTGTCGCGGTCGTAGATCAGCGTGTTCGCGTTCCGCAGTAGTCCACTCACGCCAAACGACAGAGTGACGCCGTCGATGCGCCGGTCGTACACGGCGATCGCGTCGCAGAACGGGCTGTAGGTGACGACAATCGGAACTCCGTCGAGCGTGTCTTCGATGACCTCATGGCCCTCGAGAATGTAGAGCGGATACGCGCGAGCGATGCCGCCGATCGTCACGCCGACGATGCGGTCGTCCGTGACGACGTAGCGCTTGCGATGGGTGCGATTGAACTCCGACATCGCCGCTGCCTGCATCGTCGGCCCGACGGTGAGAGGTCGCAGGAAGTCGCGCGGCTGTCCGCTCGGCACGAGCTCGTCACGCGGGACGAGACACGTCGAAAGGTCGAACGCGTACGACTGAAGATCACCGCCACCGATGGGACGGTGGCCGAGCAGGATGCCGCTGAATGCCCAGACGATGATCCCCACGACCATCACGCCAGCGAGGACGAGGACCCATCCACCATCACGAAACGTCAATCGTGCTGCGGTTGGGTTGGGGACTGCGGAATCGCTCACTTCCCAGGCTCCGACAGAACCGACGTCGGCGCTTGCGGGAGTGGCGTCGAGATACTCACCGGTTCCCTTCCCGATCGCAGCCACGCTTCGGAGTTAATCGGTCCGCGATCGAGCACCAGCGCAGCCATGACAATCGGGAGATAGATGATGCTGGCGAAGAACGATTGCCGCGCCACTGCGTCGCTCCGTCGTACATAGAAACGCCACGACATTCCTGCCATGGCCAGTGCGAGCAGGACGTTGATGATTGCCGAGGACCAACCCGCCAAGCCGCCGATCGTGACGGCAAGCGCTATCGGAACGAGCATGAGCGATGACAGCACCATGACGCGAGCAGTCATCTCACCGTCCTGATCCACAACCGACAACATCGTCATGCCGCCCCGCCGATAGTCCTCGCGGTACATCCACGCCAGAGCCATGAAGTGCGGCATCTGCCAGACGAAAAGAAGCGCTCCCAACGTCCACGCGCCGGGTTGCAACTTGCCGGTCACCGCGACCCAGCCGATCATGGGCGGAATCGCTCCGCAGACCGCGCCGACCAGCGTGTTCAGTGTGGTGTGCGGCTTGAGCGGTGTGTAGACGAGAACGTAGACGAGAATGTTGATGAGCGCCAGCGCCGCTGCCATCACCGAAGTGCCAAGGGCCAGCACCGTCACGCCAGCGTAGCCCGCAAGACTGCCGAGAACGAAGACCGGAAGTCCGCCGATGCGGCCGCTGGGCAGCGGACGACCAGCCGTCCGATGCATGAGCGCATCGCGTCGGCGCTCAAGCAGTTGATTCAACATCGCCGCACTCGCAGCAGCGAGGCCCGTTCCGAGCATCGTCCAAAATAACCGGAGCCAGTCGATCACGGCCGGCTCCGCCAAGACGAACCCCACAGCGGTGGTGACGAGGACCAGTCCGTTCAGTCTTGCCTTCGTGAGTTCCATCCAAACGCCGATGAAGCCTTTTTTTCTACGGGATGCCGCAACCGAAACATCGGTCTGGACAACCGAAGGTTCGGTGACGGTGCTCGTCGAAGGAATGCTCATGTGGTCGTGAAGGGCAAGACGCTCGGATTGCGGCGGCGAAGGGACGTAGTATAGGAATCACGCCTCGATGATTCGGCGTCCGGAGCGCTTCCTGTGACGACTCTCTCCCTGTCGATTCTCGCCTCAGCCCTTCCTGTTGCCATGCCGACGGCCGCCGCGGCACCTCGCAGTTGGCTGCTGCTCGGAGCGTTGTTCGCTTGCGGAGCGGCGTTGGTGCTCGTCTGGGCTCGTTTCTCACGCCCGGCACACCTCGCGCTTGGCTTCGCGACAACGGTCACGCTGTGGGGTCTGGGCTATCTCGCGATGATGCAGCCCGGTCTTGTTGCGGGCGACGCGCTCTTCGGGCTGATGCTCGGCGTGCTCTTTGCGGGAGGATTCGTCGCGGGGCGATACGGTGGTGACGAGGTGCGTCCCGTCTCCGTCGGACTCGTCGCGGCGACTGCCAATCTTCTGATCCTCGGTGCATTTTTACGCGACGAACGACACGGTTCGACGCTCACGCCACTGCTCTATCTCGTCGGTCTCTTCGGATCGTCCGCCGGGCTCAGTTGGCTTGGTGGCGTCGTGGGCAGGCGATATCGATCGGCCACAGTGCTGCCGCCCGCGTCGGCACTCTTCTCGCTGGTCGCCGCTGGAACAGTGTTTCTCCTTCTCGTCACCGGCGGGCTCGTCACGAGTCTTGAGTCCGGGCTTGCAGTGCCAGATTGGCCGAATTCCTTCGGCCACAACATGCTGCTGTACCCGGTGAGTGAAATGAAGGGAGGCGTGTACTACGAACACGCTCATCGCCTCTACGGCATGCTCGTCGGTACGACGACGCTGGTCTTGGTCTCCGTCATCTGGCGTTGCGAAGAGCGACGCTGGCTCCGCATCCTGTCGATCGCGATTCTCCTGATGGTCTGTTTCCAGGGGTACCTCGGTGGAACCCGAGTCACCGGCCACCTCACACTCGACCAGGATCGAAGCGTGCTCGAACCGAGCACACAACGGGCGATCATCCACGGCGTCTTCGCGCAGATCATCTTTTCGTCGTTCCTCGTGATGGCAGCGGCGACCAGTTCGCGATGGGTCTCGATCAAGCGTCGCGTCACCGACGCGGCCGCACTGACCGATCGCGGAGCAGCGATCCTTCTGCCGCACGCCCTTCTCGTCCAACTCATCTTCGGGGCGCTCTATCGGCACCTCCAACCATCAGGCGGCGTGTCGGCGCCGGGCCATCCGATCTGGGCGATCTATGCCCACATCACGATGGCAGTCGTCGTTGTCGGGCTTGTGATTCTGGCGGCCGGGCGGGCCATCAGTCACAGCTTCGACCCCGTCCTTCGCCGGCTTGGGATCGGCATTCTGGTGCTCGCTGGTCTTCAGATCACCTTGGGTGTCGTCGCGGTCGCGGTCATCTGGACCCGCATGGGAGACGCGATTTCGCCACTCGAGGCCTTCGTGACGACCGCCCATCAGGCGACGGGAGCGGCTCTCCTCGGAGCCTCCGTCCTCCTCGGCGCATGGAGTCGGCGTTTGCTCGGGTCCGAGGAATCTCGCGGAAACTATGCGGCTTCTGCCGACGGCGTAGTTCAACCGCGGTAGCCTGTGCGGATTCCGTTCGGTATGTAGCTACCCCGCTCCGGCCACCGTGCGTCGCGGCGTGGGACGCACATCCGGCGATTGACGAAGAGGCTCCACCCATGCAACAAGTGAAGAAGCTCCGAACCGCGTCCAGTCGTCTCATCGCGTTCGCCGGATGCTGCGCTGTCGCAGTCGCGAGCGTTGCGATCGCGACGCAGGACGGAACAACGCGCACGAAGCCGCCAACCCCGACGCCCGCCAAGCCTGCCGCTGCACCACAACCGGCCCCGCAGGGCGCACCGAGTGGCGGAGACGAGGCCGCGATGATGGCGGAGGTCATGAAGCGTGCGGCGCCCGGCGAAGAGCAGACTCGACTCGCGAAGCTCGCTGGCACCTGGTCCTCTCTCGCGAAGCTGTGGATGGCGCCCAACGCCCCGCCGATGGAGATGAACGGGACATTGACCTGCTCGATGATCTTGGGGGGGCGATTCCTTCAGGGCACT
>JBBQCR010000089.1:0-10962 GCA_038318935.1 Phycisphaerales bacterium | reverse complement strand
GTGCGGCTGCACCCACGTCGAACAAGGCCTTCGTGACCGAACCGGCCGTGATCACCGGAGAGATCCTTTGCCCGATCACGGGCGAGGTTGTCACCGTCGAGAGCCCCGCCGCCATGTACGGTGTCTTTCCGGTGTACTGCGCGACGCGCGAGGACGCGGCCCAGTTCGCATCCCTTCCCAAAGGCAAGCGCGCCAAGCTCGGGGCCGCGCAGGTGCTGCCGCAAAAACGAATCCTCAACACCACCTGCCCTCTGACCGGTGAAGAACTCACCGCGATGGCGGCGCCGGCCCTCTTCGAAGGCCAGATCATCGGATTCGCAAGCATCGCCGACGCCAACCAGTTCATGAGTCTCCCCGTGAAGAAGCGTCAGGAACTCATCGCGGCATGGCGGACATCGGCGCCGAACGAGAAAACCGCACAGGCCACCTGACCCATACAGGCGCCATCGCCACTCCACCAGCCCATACGAACACGGGGAAACGACGCTGTTCATCGCGAGATGAGCGGCGTCGTTTGCTGAAAGCGTTGCTTGATCCGGCCGATGAGCACAGTCGGAGGCATCCCATGTTCGTTGATCGATCCAGTGCGACCCCACTGCTGACTTTGGTGTTCACGTTCGCCATCGCCGTCTTCACGACTGCTGCTCATGCGCGTCAATCGACGCCCAGCGCCGTCGTCACGGTGATCGTCGATGACGGAACGCCGTCGGAGTTCGTGCTCCCAGGAGTCTCGAACGTCGATGGCAATCAGGTGTACGCATCGACCATCACCGCCAACAATGGCACATGGACGCTGTTCTTCGTTGTCGTGGGCGACTACAACACTGATCCGACAGCCAAGCTCGTCGGCAACATGAAGATCACTAACAACACGACGGTGACTCACAAGTATCGGATGGGGATCTCGATGCCGATCTGTCCGCCGATTGATGGCGGGTCGCTCGTGGGCGGCGCGGTGACGATGACGCTGACGACCGTCGGGCCCGGCAGCGTGAGCTGTGCCGGTGGAACGGGGATCTTGCAGGTGACCGGCGACGATGTGCCGTTCAAGGCGCTCTTCTTCTGTCCGATGTCCTTGACCGCGACGGGCTCGAGCACCTCCTCGTCCAGCACGACGTGGGGACTTCCCGGTCCGAACGCCGTAGGTCCGACGTCGATGTCGGAGATCGGCGAGTACCAGCAGTTCAATCTCACCGGGCTCGATGCGGTGAACATGTCCTTCACGTTGTTCTACAGCGATCCGAACGGGACATCGCTCAAACTGTGTCCCGAGGATCTCGACCGCAACGGAATCGTTGGCGGAAGCGACCTCACCCAACTGCTCGCCCATTGGGAGCAAACGAGCTTCTGCGACGGCGCACTGACTGGCGATATTGACGCCAATGGCATCGTTGACGGCGGCGACCTCGTCATGCTTTTGGGTGCATGGGGCGACTGCAACTGAGTTCAGCCGCCGGATCCTTCCATCCAAGCATCGGCGCAGCGGCCTCCCCATTGCCCCTCGGAGACGATGCCACCGGCCCGCATCCGATAGGTGCCCTTCCAGCGGCGGTCGCGCACTGCGAGGATCGCCTCGAGTAGTCTCGCGACGTCGTTGCGATTGTTGTAGATGCCGATGCTCGCACGAACGGCGCTCGGCGGCGCATCACCGGTGCTGGTGAAGCCGCCCTGATTGCGCATCAGGTTGGCGGCGTGGACGTGGGCGCAGAACCGTCCGTTGCGCACGGCGACGCCGAACTCCTCGCCGAGAACCGCCGCGGCGAGCATGTCGTTCACGCCGTCGACGTTGAAGGTGATGATGCCGACTCTCTCCTCGAGCGCATCGGGGCCGTACAACGTGATTCCGCCCATGGCCTTCAGGGCCGGCCAGGCGATGCGCATCAGTTCGAGCTCGTGTTCCCGAACACGAGTCATCCCCACGGCGGTGAGATATCGCAGCATTTCGGCATACGCGATCGCCCCGGCGATGTTGGGAGTTCCCCCCTGATGCCGATCGGGGCTTGGCAGGAAGTCCGCCCCGTGCTCTGTGACGCTGACCGCGGTGCCGCCCCCGGGCAGATAGGGCGGAGCAGCGTCGAGCAGCGCCCGCTTCGCGTAGACGAATCCGATGCCAAACGGGGCGTAGGCCTTGTGGCCGGCGGTGATCAGGAAATCGATCGATTCGGCGGGGTCGTTGGCGCGAACGTCGATTGGAACGTGGGCCACGAGTTGCGCGGCGTCAACGGCGATGAGCGCACCGTGCTCGTGGGCCATGCGGGCGAGCTGTCGGAGCGGCGTCATCCATCCGGTCACATTGGCGGCGCCGCACACAGCGATCAGCTTGATCTTCTCGCTCTGCAGCAGCTCGGCGACGTGTCCCATGTCGAGCCGGCCTTCGGTGGTGATGCGGGCACGCACCACATCGCCGCGCTTGCGGAACGGAAGGTCGTTCGAGTGATGCTCAAGATCAGTGACCATCACCTTGCCCGGCAGATGCTGGACGCAGTGCGCGACCAAGTCGCAGCCATGCGTGGTGTTCGCGGTGAAGACGATGCATCCGTTGTCGAGATTTCCGCCAACGAACTCCGCGCAGGTTCGGAACGCGCCGTCGAAACGATCGGTCGCGGCCCGCGCCAGCGCGTACGTCGCGCGATGCACGTTGGCGTACTCGCGCTCAAGAAACCTCGCGTACGCCGCCACCACTGTCGATGGCGGATGGGTGCTTGCCGCGTGGTCGAGATAGACGAGCGGCTTCTCCAGACCGTCAGCGGTCTTCACCATCCGGCTTGTGATGCCAAAGTCGGCTCGAACGGAAGCCCAGTCAGCGTGATTGACGGGAGTGCGACTGCCACCGTGAAGCACGTCATGCATGCCGATCACGCCACCGCGGTCCCCACCCTCGATCGGCAGTCCGGCCGCGGTCCAGCCTTCGATTCCGCCGCGGAGACTGCGCACGCCGTGATATCCCATCGCCTGCAAGGTGTCGGCGACCAGCGCGCTGCGCTTGCCGGTCTGGCAATAGACGACGAAGTCACGGTCTGGCTCGACGACCGAGGCGATGCCCTTCTCCACGAGACCCCTTGGCAAACTCGCGGAGCCCGGCACGCGGGTCGCTTGAAACTCCTCGGGCTCGCGAACATCGATGATCGGAACGGAGTTGGCGCCCGCCAAGAGGAAGAGCTCGCGGGGCTCGACTTCCTGAATGCGTGTCTTGGCTTCACGACAGAGGTCGTCGTAGGTTCGAACGGGAGTGGACGGGCTGCTGCTGGTCACGCCGCGATTGTAACGAGGGCTTCGTATACTCCCCTGTTCGAAGGCGCAAGGAGGCGCCGAACGCCATGCGGAAGGACTCCGAGATCGTCGTTGTGCTCAAGTGGCTGGGGATGTTTCTTGGAGTGGCGGGAACGGTCCTTGCCAGCCTGAACAAGTGGCCTTTGGCACCGATCGTTCTGATCCTGAACTGCGCGGTGTGGACCGCGGTCGGTCGCGCGTGGCGAGAGCCGACCGTCTGGATCACCAACGCCATTGCGTGCCTAGTCGCAATGGTGTCGCTGATCGTGAAACTCGTCGATCGCTCGTTCTGAACGGACCTCAACCCGATACTGAGGTCCACGAACGAGTCGCGGCACTCATCCGCGGCGACGAGTCGAACGTCGTCCACCGATGACCGGCGGAACGATTCCGCGCATGGCAGGCTTGGGTGGGAGTCCAGGCTGGATTTCGCCGGCTGCCATCTTCGCCTTCAGATCCTCAAGCTGAGCGCGGGCTTTGCCGATCCGCTCGCGAATCTGCTGGATCTGCTTGGCGTCGGCACCCTGCAGCAGCGCCGCGGACGCAGCGTTGCCTTCGCTGAACTCACGGATCGCGAGTCGCTGGCGCTCAAGATCGACCACGAGACTGAACACGCCGAGTCCGGCGACAACTTCGACGGCAGCGCGATAGTCCTCGTCGGCGATCGTCTTCCCCTGTTTGATCATCGCCCCGACGGCACGGCAGGCGGTGAACACCAGATCCTCGTTGACCAGTCGATTGGCCTGGATCTGCTGCGACATGCGCTGCAACGCTTCCTTGGGCTGCGGAAACGCCCGCACTACTTCACCGTTGATGCCGATGGATCGCATCGACACGTTGGCGAGTGCCACGACATACGCGCGCCCGGTCTCGATGGACCCGACGGTGATCGCGCGACCATCTCCGCGACTGGCGTCGGTATCGACGACCTTGTCCATCTGCATCGTGGACTTTTCGAAATCGATCGACACCGATCCGACGCCGAGGTCGTGCAGTGCCCAGAGCACCGTCTGAACGACCTTGTCGGTGACAGTCTGACCCTGCCGAAGGGCATCGAAGAGGATCAGGCCAATGGTCTCGCGAATGGAGGCCTCCGCCTTCAGTCGCACGAACGTGATCTCGGTGAAGCGCTGGAAGTCGCGCAGGGTCGTTAAGTGGAGGTGAACGGTCTCGCCGTTGACTTCGATCGAGGGCATATGGTTGGCTCCGAGCTGGCGCAACTCCGCGAAAGCGGGTGCGCAAGCGAAGGACGGACATCCTACAGGATGCTCCTCCGCTACCATGCGACCTTTCGCGAGGATCGCCGCATGGCCGCCGCTGCTCCGAATAACCGATCGTTCGACTCTCAGGACGTCGTTCCGACGCCGCTCGTTGGTGTCGTCATGGGCTCACAGAGCGACTGGGAAACCATGCGCCACGCGTCCGAGACGCTTACGCATCTGGGCATTCCCCACGAGTGCCGCGTGGTGAGCGCCCATCGCACGCCCGACCTGCTGTTCGAATACGCGTCCTCCGCGGCGGCCCGCGGACTGCGGGCGATCATCGCCGGTGCTGGCGGCGCCGCCCACCTGCCAGGCATGTGCGCGGCAAAGACCGCCATTCCGGTGCTCGGCGTGCCGGTGGAGAGTAAAGCCCTGCACGGACTCGACAGTCTTCTCTCCATCGTGCAGATGCCCGGTGGTGTTCCGACAGCGACCTTTGCCATCGGCAAGCCCGGCGCCATCAACGCGGCGCTCTTCAGCGCTGCCATGCTCGCCGCGACGCATCCGGAAATCGCGCGGGCCTACGAGACGTTTCGCCGTGGGCAGACGGAGCAGGTCCTTGCACAACCGACTCCCGGCGCGGCATCGGGACACTGACCGGGACATCAACGAGGTCTTGCGATGCTGATCGCTGTCGTCGGAGGCGGACAACTCGGACGTATGCTCGGGCTCGCCGGATTGCCGCTGGGAATGCACTTTCGGTTTCTTGATCCCGTCGAAGATTGCCCTTCGGCCGCGGTCGGAGAGGTGATCTGCGGGGCGTACGACGATGTTGCGTCGCTCGCCCGACTCGTCGAAGGCGCAGGCGCCGCAACCTACGAATTCGAGAACGTGCCGGTCTCCTCAGCGCTCTATCTCGAAGAACACAGTCAACTCGCGCCATCGTCGACGTCACTCAGCATCGCCCAGGATCGCATCGCCGAGAAGGACTTCTTTCGCCGCTGCGGCGTTCCGGTGCAGGCGTATGGTGCGGTCACGACGTCCGATGACCTCCGTCACGCGGTCGCGACCGTCGGCGTTCCGGGCGTGCTGAAGACACGGCGACTCGGTTACGACGGCAAGGGGCAGGTCGTCGTCCGCAACGGAACGTCGGCGATGACCGCGTGGGATTCGCTCGGAAACGTCCCGTGCATCTACGAGGCATTTGTGCCATTCGAACGCGAAGTGTCGGTGGTCGCGACGCGATCGCAGCGCGGCGAGTTCGCCGCCCATCCGCTGACCTGCAACGTGCATCGCGATGGCATTCTCCGGGTTTCAATCGCACCCGATCCGGATGCCGACCAATCGCTCCGTGAGCGAGCAGAGGGCTACGTGCGATCGATTGCCGAGCAACTGGGACATGTCGGCACGATGGCCGTCGAGTTCTTCGTCGTCGATGGCCAGCTCATCGCCAACGAGATGGCGCCGCGGGTACACAACTCGGGACACTGGACGATCGAGGGCGCCGTCACCAGTCAGTTCGAGAATCACCTTCGGGCGATCGCGGGTCTGCACCTCGGCGACGCCAGCGCTCGCGACGTTGCGGCGATGGTGAACATCATCGGCGTCGTGCCGCCGATCGAGGACATCCTCGCGGTGCGTGGGGCGCGACTGCATCTGTACGGCAAGTCGGCCAAGCCCGGGCGGAAACTCGGACATGTCACCGTGACCGCGAAGGACCACGAATCGCTGCTGCCGCTGGTCGCGCGGCTGCGCGAACTCGCGGGGTAATTCGCGTCACTTGGTCGGCGCAGCGGCATCCATCGTCGCCTTCCACGTCGCTCTTTGCGCATCGTGCCCCTTGCCGGACTCCGCGGCATCCCAAGCGGCGTAGAGATCGATCAGTGCCTGATCGCAATCGCGGGTGTCCTTGTGGGACGCACCGCGTGTCGCGACCCAGAGACCCTGGGCTTCCACAAGAATCGGCTCCGCTGCGGCGAATTCGCCCAGGCCAGCCCGCGCACGACCGAGACTCGTCAGCAGTTTCGCGAGGAGACGCGCATACGCGCCAGTGAACGCCGCACGGGCCTTCGGTTCGACGGCGGAGAGCATGCGCACGGCGTCCGCGTTCTTGCCTTGCGACTGCATCGCCGCTCCGGTGTTCAGCGTCGTGATCAGCGTGTTGGCGTGATCCTCGCCGAGAACGCGCCGGCACTTCTCCATCGCGTCTCGGAATGCCGCCTCGGCCTCCTCGTATCTACCTTGCGCCTGCAACAGGGCGCCGAGATTGTTGATCGATACGAGCGTGTCAGGATGCTCCTCTCCTCGTATTCGTCGCTTCTTCTCCAGCGCCTCTCGCAGAAACGGCTCGGCCTCGGCGAGCCTGTTCTCCGCCTGCAGCAGTCGACCGACATTGCCGATCGAGTCAAGCGTGTGGGGATGCTCGTCGCCCAGGTTTCGCCGTCGGAGTTCCAACGCCTCGCGCAGGTATCGCTCCGCCTCGGGCATGCGATTGAGGTCCTGCAGAAGGATCCCCATGTTGTTGATCGCCACCATCGTTGAAGGATGGCTGTCACCAAGCGTTCGCCGATACTTCTCCATCGCCTCTCGAAGGTACGGTTCCGCCTCCGCCAGTCTGCCCTGATTCTGCAGCGTGAAGCTGAGGTTGTTGATCGCGGCCAAGGTGTCCGGATGCGATTCGCCGAGCACCCGCCGGTACTTTTGGGTCGCGTCGCGCAGAATCGGTTCGGCATCGGTGAACTTGCTCTGGGCCATCAGCAGATTCGCCAGATTGGTCATCGCGATGAGCGTTTCGGGATGGGCCTCGCCAAGCACTCGCCGGCGCTTGTCGAGCGATTCACGGTGCAACACTTCGGCCTCGGCCAATTTCCCCTGGGCTTGCAGGATGAGCGCCAGATTCCCAATCGAGGCGAGTGTGTCGCTATGTTCCTCACCGAGCACTGCTCGCTCACCGGCGAGCGCTTCGCGGCACAATATTTCTGCCTCGTCCGCCTTGCCTTGGGCCTGCAGAACAAAGCTCACGTTGTGGACCGTGACCAGCGTGAGCGGGTGCTGGTTGCCGAGGACACGCCGAGCGGTGTCCATCGCCTCGCGCGAAACCACTTCTGCTTCCGCGAGCTTTCCCTGGGATCGCAACAGATTGCCGAGGCCGTTCATGGAATCGATCGTCGCTACGTGCTCGTTTCCAAGCAATCGCCGCCGCGCCTGCAGCGCCTCTTCCTGCAGCGGAAGCGCCGCGTCGTAGAGCGCGAGATTCCGGTAGAGATCGGCGAGCGTGTTCCGGAGCTGCGCGGCGACGAGCGGTTGGCTTGCGAACTGCCGGTCGATGGCCTCCGCCCCGGGCGTGAGAATGGTGCGGTCGATCAGATTGCGAGCGGTGTCCGTCGCGTTGACGCGACTCCAGGCGTCTTCGAAGACCCTCGCCTGCGATGCTTTCTCGGCCTCTAGGACCCCGTCTCTGGCGAGCGCTGCCTCGAACTGCGCTGTGACATCTTTCGTCAGGAGCGCTCCCGCCGCGGTCGGATCCACTTGAGCGAGCATGCGGGCCTGGAACTCGGTCACGCTCTCCAACTCGGCCGCTCGATTCTGCGCATCGATTTCCGCGAGGACGGCCCGACTTCGCGCTTCGTTCGCGACACTTGCCTGCCACGCGAAGGCGACGGCCCCGATAGCGAGCGCGGTGGCGACCGACGAGCCCGCGAGCACCAGTCCCTTGTTCCGCATCACGAACTTGCGCAACCGATAGGAGCGACTGGGCGGCGCGGCGACGATCGCCTCACCGTTCAGATAGCGGCGGATGTCGACAGCGAACTCGCTCGCCGTTTCGTAGCGCCGCTGCCTATCTTTCTCAAGGGCCCGCATGACGATCCAGTCGAGTTCGCCGCGCACGATCGAGCCAAGTCGTCCCGGTTCTGTTTGACGATTCGCGGCCACGGCAGCCAGTGTCTCGGTCGATTGGCTTAATCGCGTGCTTGGCTTCGGGGGATCCACTTCTCGAATGATCCGCTGGATCTCGGCATATCCCGCCGAGCGCAGCGACTTGCCGGAGAAGGGAGTGCTTCCGGTCAGCAACTCGTACAGCAGTACACCGAGCGAGTACACGTCCGTGCGGGTGTCGATATCGAGCGATCCCTCGGCCTGCTCGGGACTCATGTATTCCGGAGTGCCGATGAGCTGCTTATGTTCGGTGAAGAGCGTTCGCTCCGTGAGCTTGCTCGCGATCGCCTTGGCAATGCCGAAGTCAATGACCTTCGCGACGGGTTGTCCGTCCTGCGTTGTGACCAGGATGTTCGACGGCTTCAGATCCCGGTGAATGATTCCCTTGGTGTGGGCGTGCTGTACCGCGTTGCACACCTGGGAGAAGAGTTCGAGTCGTTGTTCGATCGAAAGGTTGTGTCTATCGCAGTAGTCGGCGATCGGATCGCCCTTGACGAGATCCATCACGAAGTAGGGGCGGCCCGTCTCGGTCGCGCCAGCATCGAGCACCCGCGCGATGTTCGGGTGATCCATGATTGCCAGCGCCTGACGCTCCTGTTCGAAGAGCGCAACAACGTGGCGCGTGTCCATTCCCAGCTTGATGATCTTGAGCGCGACCTTGCGGATCAGAGGTCGTTCCTGTTCCGCCAGGAAAACCGATCCGAAGCCGCCTTCGCCGATGAGTTGGAGCAACCGATACTGGCCGATGCGACTCCCCGGCCCCTCGCTCAGTGGCGTCGCCAACGCGGCCATCGCGACATCATCAATGTCGACGAGCGTCGCATCGGACTTCAGGAGTGCCTCAACCCGTGCCCGAAGGGCCGGGTCCGCTCCGCACGCGGTGTCGAGATAGGCGTGACGTTCGTTGGCATCGACGAGGGCACGGGCGGATTGGACGATCTGTTCAACGTGTTGTGACATGTTGTGACATGTTGTGACATGCTTCAGCATGAATCTTGGACCGCCGTGACGAGCCGCTTCGATCAACCGAAGCCGACGAACTGCGGCTGCTCGCGTTCCGCCGACAGACGAATCACTGCGCGACGACCATCTGTGAAGTACGGATCTCCGGTGAGATTGTGCCGAGGCTCTTCCTTCGAACAGGCGCCAACGCCATCGACGTAACCGACCGCATCGACGCGCTGCGCTTCAAGCAGGTCCTCGATGACATAGTCTCGACTTTCGTCGACATCCGCGTCGACTCGATGCGTCGTCAGATTCCACGTCTTCCAGGTGAACCGTACTCCGATGTCGCGACTCACCTGTCCGACCCACACGGGAGAACCCAAAACCCGCAGCGGCGTGAGCCACAGGCGCAGATGCAATCGCTCGTTGATGGATTTGCGGACCCGCTGCAGCGCGACATCCTGACTTCGGCCCAATATATAGAGCGCACTTACCGGCGAGTAGAGGTACTCCGAACCCAGGAGAAACGCTCTCGCCGTCTTCCAACAGGTGCGGAGGGTGATTGTTTCGGTCTCGTTCCACCGGCCTGCGAACGCCCCGAGGACAACGTTGAAGTCCGCGATCACCACGAGGTTGACAGGGTCACCCGTTCCCGTCTTCTTGGCGTTGGTCGTGACTGCGGGCATCGCACGCAATCGCTCGAGCAACGCTGGAATGTCGCAGGTCACAGGCGGCTCGCTCGCTTCAATCGCTTCGAGATCGCGTCGAGCATGATCGGCGTGAATGCCGGCGATCGGCACCGTGAACGTGAAGTCCACCGCGTTCGCTGAGGCCCTGGGCGCGGCGGAGGGCGCGCCTTCGACGACTCGAATGTCCGTGAGCGAACCGCTGGCCCCGAACAGTCGGACGTGGATCTCTTTCGTGCCTGCCTCAAACGGCGTGAAGACGAAGCCTTCCGAGACGCCGCCGGCGGGAATCGGACGCAGTCGAAAGGCATGAGCCTGAAAGCACTCGTCCATGCGCTGATTCGCGCGCTTCGCGGTGAAGAGCTTCAGCGGCAGCAGAATCACCAGCGGAAAGAAGATCCACGCGATCGCCCCGAAGGCGGAGAGTCGCTTCAGGATGGAGAAGTGGCTGATGCCCGCTGCCTCGCGCGGCGTGTAGTAGCTGCGGTCGATCCCGACCATCTGCAGGCGCAGCGGCGCCACGGAGCGGTTGACGATTCGAAGATGGACCGGCTGTACCCCCTTGCGACTCAGGGGCACGCCGAACAGACGCTCAGCCTCGCAGGGATCGGGCGCGGCAAGCGTCACTTCAGCGAGCGGACTGGATTGGGTCTGGGCCCGATCGAGGAAGCCTCGCCATTCCGGCTCGGCGTGGTAACGCGTTGTAAAAAATCCGACGAGGCGGTCGGTAAGGCGGCTGGGCACGCTGGCGATTGTAGAGAAGCTCGCGAGCGGTATGGCCGCGTCGCGCCGCTCAACTCGCTCGTCGCGCCGGCTGCAATCGACCGCGAGCGGTCGTGATCGCGTCGGCGCTGAGGTCAAACCCGATCGCGTGGCGCCCGCTGTCGATGGCGGCGACAAGCGTCGTCCCGCTGCCGCAGCAG
>JBBQCR010000088.1:0-11190 GCA_038318935.1 Phycisphaerales bacterium | reverse complement strand
AATGTTCTTTCCGTCCGCGGTGAAGTACCGAGTCATTCCGATTTTTCTGCCGAGGAGGGCGACGCCCATGGGGTCCTGTTCTCTCTCAGACGGGTCGATGTCCTTGGGACGGTGACCGGTCGGTGCGCCGTGGGAAGTCGTACTTCCCGCAGCATTGGGTCTTGATCAGAGGTCGGACTCCGCCGACGTGACCTTGGTGACTTCCGTTCCGCCTCGCGGCGGACCGGGGGATGAAAAAGGCCTGAGTTTCCACCCCTCGGGTGGTTGCTCAGGCCATGCGGCTGTTACGCCTTGATTCGGACAAACACGCCCGCCGGAACGACGAGGCGGTTCAGGGCCTCGACAGTACGGTGGTTGGGTTCGGTGATGTCGATGATCCGCTTGTGGGTGCGGATCTCGAACTGCTCGCGGCTCTTCTTGTCGATGAAGGGGCTGCGATTCACAGTGTAAATCTCGCGCCGAGTGGGCAGCGGAACGGGACCTGCGACCCGAGCTCCGGTCCGCTTCGCGTGATCAACGATCTCGCGAGCAGACGCGTCGAGCGCCTGGTGGTCATAGGCTTCCATGCGGATTCTGATCTTGCCGCCAGTCATCGCCGGACCTGTTCCTGCTGAAGAACCGTCAACTCATCGTGCCCCGCCCACCGAGCGCACAGCGCGTTCGATCGAGGCCGTCGAGCAACGGAGAATCGGGGAGGATAGCGAACGCCCTCATTCTGTCAAGAGATCAGGGCGACGATCCCAGGAGCATTCCGCGGGTGTTACTCCTTTTGGGAGCAGCTCTTGGAGGACACGTGGAAGTCTTGCCGAGGCGTCGAAGGCCCAGAAGTCGGCATGGTGATGCTGCCGAACTGCCTCGCGCTGCCGTACCCTATGCGCCATGCGTGCTCTCTCAATGACGCTTCGTCGCCGAGTTTGTGCCTCGCTGCTGGGAGGCTCAATATGCCTCTCCACAATCGGTCCCGATCAGGTGTGGGCGGGCGATCCGCCCCCATCGGCGCCAGGAGAGAAGGCCGCACCGACTGTTTTGGCCCCGCAATCGCCTGATTCAGCGGTTCCTGGCACCGCGGTCCCTCCCGCGGATTCCTCCGGTTCGGAGTGGATCGATCTCGATGGACTCGGGATTCGGATCCAACCACCTCAGCCGGCTCTCGGGAAATCGGAGACCGTCGAGGGGGTCCTCCGCTACGAAATCGTCGAAGGAGTGAAGGAGCCGCGCTGGTGGCTTCGTTTCCAGTCCCTCCTCAGCTCGAGGCCAGAGCAGACGGCGAAGGACCAGATTGCCGACTACGTCGAGGTGCTCACGAAAAACGGAAGGCAGTTCACCGTCAAGGTCGACGAGCCGCTCAAGCCAACCGGAGCAACCGGCGAGGGCCGGCTGTTCATCATTGAGTCGCCCATCTCTGACACCGCCACCGGGATGTCAGGGTGGGCAATCGTGCCGACCGGCCCCGATCGCTTCGTGACCTGTTCGATCATCGCCACCACCGCCGACTTCGCCAGCATCTATCCGGCGATCCGCGAGGCGCTCGGCACCATGACCGTGACTCCGACGGCGCAGATCGACGCCGCTCGCAAGGAACGGATAGCCCTCGGCGAATCGATGCTTCGCTTCGACAAGCAGGCGATGCGCCGGGCGCTCCGCGAGGAGCCGCTGATCTACCGCATGTACCGACCCGGCACGCGCGGCGACGGAAGCGACGAGATCGAGTTGGGCTGGATGACCGTGCGCTCCATCGAGGGAATGCGCGGCGAGGTCGATTCCGCGCGCAAGCCCGACTCGCTCAAGAGCGACGATCTCGAGAAGGGGCTGCTGGTGATCATGCAGGCCCAGTGGATCATCGACAACGATCCGACAAACATGATCGACGTCGAGGCCCGCAACTGGTCGGGCTGGGATCGCATGTCGGAAGTCTGGTCAATCCGCAGCACGCAGCGGCAGAAGTCTGCCACGCGCACGGAAGGAGAGACCGGTGTGCGCACTGCGCCGCGTGCTGGCGATCCTCGTCCGATTCTCCGCGTCTTTCAATCGGTCGCCGAGAAACGCACTCGCGAGCCGATGGAGTGGCAAGTGCCGCCGAACTATCTCTCGCAGGCGGAATTGCTGGTGATCGGTCGTCTGTTGCCCAAGAACGACGCAGCGCCGCCGACCTTCGCCAGCTATGCGTTCGATCCGAAGTCGCGTGGACTTCCGCAACGACTCGAAACCTGGAAACGCAACGCCGACGGCACGTGGATCCTGGAGAGCCGCATCGGCGGCTCGACGGTACCGCTGGTGCAGACCTTTGATGCGGCAGGAGATCGCCTGCGACGTGTCGACATCGACGCGACCGGAACGATCATCACCGAACGCTCCACCATCGAGGCGTTGCGTTCGTTGTGGACTCGCAAGGGACTTCCGATCGAATGATCCAACGTCGCATCGGCTTGTTCCTCGTCGGTCCCGTTGCCTGCATCACGCTGATGCGCTGCGCCTCGCCAACGACCAGCGTCGTCGTCGACGGAAGTGGAACGAGCGACGCTTCGCTCACCGCATCTATCGGAAGCGGACCGCGGATTCCGGCAGAGGGCGATGTCAAGGCGGAAGATCTCGTCCCCGGTCATGCGGGCGAGGAGGTCTGGAACGACGTCGCCAGTTCCGGTTCTCCCCGCGCTTTCACTCTCGTTACCACTCCTTCAACTCGCAGCGGAGCGACCAGCGCGACACTCGCGGCGACGGCCGAGTCTGGCCTTGAAACCATGCTCTGGTCGGTTTCGGCCGACGGTGCCGTTCTCCTCCATGCGGTCGACTCGCATCCCGACGGAGCGACGTCCCTCTTCGACCCCCCGCTCCTCCTCGCGCCGATCGCCCTCGCTGCCGGCACCGAAGTCTCGGTCGAGAGTCGGATGAAAATCGTCGGCATCGCCAACCCCGACTGGCAGCGCGACAAGGGAGTTGGCAGCCGCACGGTCCGATACGACCACGACGAGCAGATAGCGTGGCGAGGCGTATCACGGCGTGCCAAAGTCGTTGAAGTCCATTTTGTGGCCGCACTCGGGTCAGCCAAGGCCGACAAGACTTCGACGCTGTGGGTGGTTCCCGGCGAGGGAATCGTGGCCGAACGATGGCAGGAGAAGATCACCATCCTGAAGGTCTTCACCAAGAGCTCCGAACAGTTTGTGGTCCGCGAGTGAGGACCCGACTTCGTCGCCCATAGTTGCACCGCTCCAAAGCGACGGCCTACGCTCCACCCCATGACCCGCCCGCGCATCCTGCTCGCGATCCCCGTCTACAACGAAGAGAAGTTCGTCACCAAGGTGCTCACCGAAGTCTCCGGCTACGTGGGCGCGTTCATCGATAGCGTCCTCGTCGTTGACGACGGCTCCAAGGACGCGACGCCGATGGAACTCGCCAAGCATCGCGTCGAGGTCATCCGGCACGCCGAGAATCGCGGCTACGGGCGCTCGATGCAGGACATGCTGCGCTGGGCGAGTTTCGACGGCTTCGAGTGGCTCATCACCATGGATTGCGACGAGCAGCACGAGCCAGCCTCGATCCCCGCCTTCGTCAAAGCCATCATCGCCGATCGCGCCGACGTCATCTCCGGCAGCCGCTACGCCGAACATCATCCACTCAACGATCTGCCGCCGGGCGATCGTCGCAAGATCAACCGAACGATCACCGACGAACTCAACTCCCGCCTGGGCCTCCATCTCACCGACAGCTTCTGCGGCTTCAAGGCATATCGCGTGAGCGCCTGCGACCGGCTCGATCTCGACGTCGACGGCTACGACTTTCCGATGCAGTTCTGGCCACAGGCCGTAGCCCATGGACTCGCTATCACCGAGATTCCGGTGCGGCTCATCTACAACGATCCCAATCGCAGCTTCGGCGGGCCCCTGAACGATCCGACCTGTCGTCTGCGGGCGTATCGGTCGACGCTCCATCGTGAGCTGCTGCGGCTTCGGGCATCGCTCCCGAGCGACGCGCTCGTCGGCCTCGATGGTCACGACGGCAAGTGCATCTGTCCGCGGCACAGTGACGAGAAGGTCGAACAGCTTCCGGAGTGCGGCTGAGCAGTGGAGACTTCGGCTCCCTCGACCGACCCCGCCCCCGGCGTGCAACTCGCGGCTCTCGCGGCGTGGCGAGCGACTTCACCGCGCGTCATGATCCTCGGTCGTCGGCTGCAGGAATTGCAGCGCGATAGTCGAGCGGCGCTCGGACTCGCGACCGATTGCCCGATCGTTCTCACCGGACATCAGGCCGGAATCTGGCACGCCGGGATCCTCGCCAAGTGGTTGCTCGCTGACGTACTCGCGGCCCGCGCCGACGGTTCCGCCGTGCAACTTGTGGTGGATCATGACGTCAACGATGCCGGCGTGATCGCGTATCCGGGGGTTCAGGACGCGCGTTTGCTGACGGCGTTTCTACCTGCTGTCCCCGGTCGGCGCGAAGGTCCAACCGGCTTGCAGCCGCCGATTCGCGTCGGCCCCGCGGAGATCGCGGCGGTTCCAGAGGTTGCGCAAGGGCTGGAACAGATCCGCGAGGCGATGCAGCGACACGCGACGGCACCGAGCCTCGCTGCCCAAACCAGCGGCGCGATCGACTCGCTGCTTGATGGCCTCGTGAGACCGATGTCGACAATCATGGCAACGCGACTGCTCGCGACACCGATCGGCGCGACACTCCTCGCCGCGATGCGCGCTGATCCCCCTCGATGCATAGACGCCTACAACGCGGCGATCGCGGCGGATCCGCACGTTGCTCGTCCTCTCGCACCCGACGAGCTTCCGCTGTGGTCGCTGACCGCGGGCTCGCACGTGCGCCGCCGGGTGCGCGTCGGCGACCGCGACGGCATGGTCGCCCCACGGGCACTTCTGATGACCGCGCTCGCGCGGCTGGGACTGTGCGACCTGTTCATCCACGGCACCGGCGGCGGGCGCTACGAACGCATCACGGAAGCGTGGATTCGAGCATGGCTCGGCGTCGAGTTAGCGCCGATGTCCGTCGCGACGGTCACCATGCGGATTCCGCTGCAAGACTATCTCGCGAGTGGAACGATCGTGACCCACGCCGACCTTCGGCGCGTCCGTTTCGATCCGGACTCGGCAACGGACTCCGGGCCGAGTGAACAGAAGCGAGCGCTGCTTCAGGCGATCAATGCGGCGCCGCGCGGTTCGGCCGAGCGCCGCGATAGCTATCGACGGATGCACGCGCACCTTGACCAACGACGCGCCAGCCGCGCGGAGGAGTTTGCCCGCCTGAGCAGGGCCTTCGTCGACGGCCGTGCGAACGCAGCGAGTGTTGCCGTCGCCGCGAGCCGCGCGTGGCCATTTCCGCTGCATTCCAAGCAACGGCTGCAGACCTTGCGAGATTCGATCGCGAGACTCTGACCAGTCACTCGCACGACACTCAGGTCTGGTACCTCTTCATCCACGCGCGGGCTAGTCTGGTTGCCGGCGCGAGCTCGCTCGCGAGGAAGTTCGCAAGCCAATCACATCGCCGGTAGGACGATTCCGATACGCATGGCACAGCCCGGGGCACAACCCGGGTCACAACACTCGCACACCGAGCGCCGTTGATTGCCTCTGCCCTCACTCAGCCCTTACCGAACAACTTGCCGAGGCCACCGACAGCGTCCGCAAGCCCGCTGGCGAGTCCGCCGCCTGCTTTTTCGCCGGCGCTTCCGCTGAACTGACCCAGAAGCTGATTCACTGCGCCGCTTCCTCCCGATTGCTTCAGCGCATCAACAACGCCCGTTGCAACCGTGTTGACGCCGGTGTGTGCCTTGGCCATATCACCTCCGACGAGTTGCGACAGCGAGGAGATGTCGAGCTTCGAGGTGAGACTTGAGAAGTCGCCCGCGAGGAGCTTCGAGACGTCAAGGTTGCCGCTCTTGAGAAGCCCCTCGAACATAGGGACGACCTTCGCGACGAATCCATTGGCCTGCTCGGCCGAGATGCCGAGTTGCGAGGAGAGCGCCGACACGATGGAGGACTTGGAGCCTCCGAGCAATTGATCGAGCATGAGATGGTTCCTTCGGTCGAAGTAAGTACGGAGCATCCATGCTCGGAAGAATGGCGATGTCGTCAAGCGCGAGGCCGCGGACACGATGTGCCGAATACGACGAGAGCATACGAATTGTTGCCCGCAGTCAACTTCGCATCGGTCCTTGCTCAATGAAGAATCGGCGCATCTTTGCGCCTCGCCTGCGGCGTACCACACCGCGGCGGACCGAAACGTACTTCGCTATTGTTGCGTTCGAACACGACCCTCGTCTCCGCTCGTCGCCCTCGATGAGGCGCTGGTGTACGCTCCAAAAAGGGCGCTCCTGTCGAACCGTGCGCTCCGAAACGACCGGCCGATCGCTACGCGATTCCTGAGCGATACATGAGCACATCACCATCGACGCCCATCGACACCGACGAGTCCTCGGCACAAGAGGTCGCGTATCCACCGCGGGACCTCGTCTCGCCGCAGCTCACTGCACGCGCCGTCCTGACCGGCATGCTGCTGGGCGGATTGCTGAGCCTCTGCAACATCTACGTGAGTCTCAAGATTGGCTGGAGCACCAACATGTCCGTCACGGGCGTGCTTCTGGCGTTCGTCTTCTGGAACGGCGTCCGTAGCGCCTCTGGCTCGCGCGTCAAGCCGTTCGGAATTCTTGAGAACAACGTCAATCAAGCGGCGTGCTCAGCGGCGGCAGCGGTATCGTCGGCCGGTCTCGCCGCGCCGATCCCAGCCCTCGCCATGCTCACGGGCGAGACGCTCCCTTGGATCTTCTTGGCGATCTGGGTGTTTGCGGTGTGCTTGGTCTGCATCGTCGCAGCGGCAGGCATTCGCCGGCAGATGATCGAAGTCGATCGACTCCCGTTTCCGGGTGGCATCGCCTGCGCCGCGATGCTTCGCGATGTGTACGGCCGCGGAAGCGAAGCGATCCAGCGGGTCGGCATGCTCGGCCTCGGCGCGGTGATCGCGGGAAGCGTGAAGCTTCTGGAGATCCTGAAGATCGCCAAGGCCATTGCGTTGCCGGGTTCGATCGGCGGTCATTCGCTCAGCTCGCTCGACTTCAAGTTCGAACCGAGCCTCCTGATGGTTGGCGTGGGTGGCCTTATCGGATTTCGCGCAGCGTGGTCGATCGCCTTTGGCTCGGTCCTTGCGTGGCTCGTGATCGCGCCGTGGGCCCTCAACAGCGGCTTCATCGATCTCACCGCGCGCGAGTCCCTTCGGGCGCTCCCCGACGGCGTTGCCCTCGATCGAACCGGTCCGTTGAACTTTGTTCCAGCAAGGCACACGCTCGAATTTCGCGGAATCATGAGCGCCGCTGACCGCGAGGCGGCCCTGGCCTTGAGTTCGGACGCGCTTTGGCACGCGACGATTCGCAAACTCGAGACAGAGTCCGTGATGGCGACCGATCCGGCCGTGACTCGTTGGACCACCGCGGTCGCTTTACCACTGGGTGTCGCGTTCGAAGTTCCTGCGGAGTTTGCCGATCGCGTGCGAGTGAAGGAGAGCGCACTCCTCGTCGACGGCCCGATTTCCATCGAAGCGGTTGGGAGTCTGCTGTCGGCCAACGGTGCCACCGATCCGACGTCACCGCTGGCTGCAGCGTTGGCGACGCTGCCCAACGACTCGCAGCTCCGGCCCGTCACGGCGAACTTCACCGATGTCCTTTCCTGGCTGCTGTGGCCAGGCGTCACGCTGATGGTCGTCTCGTCGCTGGTGTCGTTCTCCTTCTCGTGGAGATCGGTCGTGCGAACTTTCACCGGCCGCAGCGCCGATGGAAGTGCCCAGCAGCGCGACAGTGGCGATGTTCCGTTTCGATGGTTCCTTGCTGGCGCCATCGTTGCGACCGTGATCGCTGTGGGGTGTCAGATGTGGCTCTTTGACATTCGCTGGTGGGCGGCGATCCTCGGCGTCGTGCTGTCGGGAGTGCTGGCGATCGTCGCATCGCGGGTCGCTGGTGAGACCAACATCACCCCGATCGGGGCGATGGGCAAGGTGACGCAACTTGTGTTCGGCGCACTCCTGCCCGCAAACCCGGCCGCGAACCTCATGACCGCCAACGTCACCGGTGGCGCAGCGGCGCAGTGTGCGGACCTGATGCAGGATCTCAAAACCGGGGCGATGATCGGCGCAACACCGTGGAAGCAGGTCATCGCGCAAGTGTGCGGGGCGTTCTCCGGTGCACTGATCGGATCGTGGTTCTATCTCATTCTCATTCCCGATCCGCAGCGTCAGTTGTTGACCGAAGAGTGGCCAGCGCCAGCGGTCGCGACGTGGAAAGCAGTCGCCGAACTTTTTATGGTCGGGTTCGACGCTCTCCCGCGCGGCGCCGCGAATGCGATGATCGTCGCGGCAATCGTCGGCGTTGTTCTTCCCGTCCTTGATCGATTTGGCCCGAAGCGCCTGAAGCCGCTTCTTCCGAGCGCGGCAAGCCTCGGCCTGTCGTTCGTGGTAGCGGCGAAGTTTGCGATCTCGATCTTCCTCGGCGCGATCCTCTCGCTCTTGGCGGGCAAGCTCTTTCCGAGCTGGAAGGCTCGGTTCCTAGTGACACTCTGCTCGGGAATGGTCGTCGGCGACGCTCTCGTCGGCGCAGGCGACGCGATTGCGCAAGTGCTGGGTGCGGTGCTGTCGGGATCGTGAGGACGACGAGGGCCAGAATCTCGTGTCGCGCCGCATGGTCGTCGTCGTCGCCGCCCTGCTCACCCATCCTGCCGCAGCGGATCCGGTCGATACAGGCGGTTGCCGTCGAGTGCCCAGATCTTGTCGGTGAACTCTCCACCGAGATCGCCCTCGCTGCCGTAGTCGGCGCGGCGCACGTGCGCCAGCGACATCGCAGTCTTGGCGTCGAGGTTGTCGAGCAACGCGACAAACACCGCTTCTGGTGTCGATGGCATCTTGGCAGCGCCGAACTCAAGTTTGTCGTGATGGCTGGCGACGATGTGTTCCAACACCGTTTGGGCTCGCGGGGGAATTTCGGCGGCGCCACTGGCGCGAACCTCACCGAACTTCGCTCGCACGAGGAGGACGCCGTCGACCACGTGTCCAATGAGATTCCCGCGGAAGGTGTAGTTGAAACCGCGTTCCCACTCGAGCTCGACGGTCTTGCCAAGATCGTGCAGGAAGAGTCCCATCAGGACGAGATCGCGATTCAGTTCCGGGTAGAGCGGCAGCATCCGTTCCGCAAGCTTGAGCAGTTGCAGGGTGTGCTCAAGCAGACCGCCGATGAAAGCATGGTGCACACTCGCGGCTGCGGGCGCCCGGCGAAAGCGACGCATGCGTGATTCGTCGTTGAGAAACGCCTCAGCGAGCGCGAGCATGCCGGGATGCGACATCGTGCGCAGGAGGCCGCCAAGTTCGGCAAACATCTCATCGATGTCGAACTTGGTCGTCGGGACGAGCCGCGCGAGTTCGTCGGGGCTCGGCTCCACCGGATCGATGCCGTCGATCATGAGCTGAATCGACGTGTTGTACATCTCGGTGCGACCTCGGACGCGCACGAAGGCGGCGTTTGAAAGTCGTGCGAAAAGTGGCTCGTCGCAGCTCCACATGCGGCCGGGCATCTCGCCGCTGGCGTCACGAAGGATGCACTTGAGGAAGGGCTTCCCCTGCCGCGTGGTGCCGAGTTGCGGATTGATGAGGCTGTAGACGCCGTCGACCACCATGCGGTCGCCGAGGGTCTTGATGTCAACCGGTCCCGACGTCGATGCAGCAGACATGCGCGATGCACTCCCGTGAAGTTCACGGCGAGTGTACCGACTATCGACTGCGCTCCTCTGCGAGCACCGATGGAATCTGTTCGATGAGATCCAGCGGCGACATACCCGCGGTTCCAACGGTGGCGGCCCAGCGATCGGCGGCAAGACCGTGAATCCGTACACCGAGACGAGCGCAATCGAAATAGGACAGCGCTCCGAACGGACGTGCCGCGAACTGGCTGACCAAGCCGCCGATGAGCCCCGCGAGCACATCGCCCGTACCGCCGGTGGCAAGCGCCGCGTTGCCGGTTTCGTTGTGCCATGCGCGAAGGCCGTCAGAGACGATCGTGCCCGCTCCCTTGAGCACCACGATGCAACCCAGCCGCCGCGCGAGTTCCGCCGCGGCCCGCGGGCGGGACTCGGGATCGGTCGGACTCAGGGTGATGCCGAGGCTCGCCGCCAGCTTCGCGAACTCACCCGGGTGCGGCGTGATGATGGTGCTCGCCCGCAGATCGCGATGACCATCGGCGATTTGCGCGAAAGCGTTGAGTCCATCAGCGTCCAGCACCATCGGTGCAACGTCTTGCGCAAGCAGGCGGATCACGACTTGCTGCTCGGCAAAGCCGTGACCGAAACCGGGACCAACCACCAGCGTCGTCGTTGCGTTCATCGCACTGTCGATGCGCTCGGCGGCGGCGCTCGCGTCGAGCGTGCCATCCGCCCGCAGCGGAAGTCCAATGCCCGTCGCCGCAGGAGCGAGCGACAGCGCCGCGACCAAGAGCGGCTCAGGTACTGCGATCGTCGCAAGTCCCGCTCCCGAACGCAGGGCCGCAGCCGCAGCCATTGCCGGAGCGCCGAGCATGGTTCGGGAAACACCAGACCCCATGTGACCGCCCACGACCAGCACAGAGCCGAAGGTGCCCTTGTGTCCGCGCGGATCACGAGGCGGTAGCGTCGGAGAATCTTGGATGCGTTCGATCTCCATGAAATGACTTCCGATGGCTTACGATCACTTCACAGGTGAGGTCGCAGGCGCGGGCGTGCGAAGCGGCTGCTCGCTTGGTTCGACCACCTCGATCGAGATGTTGCCCATGAGCCCGAGCGAGATCGACCACATCGGGTCGGTCGCCCCGCCAGCGAGATCGCCGACCGCCGTGCAGACGTGCGCCGCGTGGAAGCGGACCGGCAACGTGGCATCGAAGTCGACCCACTCCACGCCTTCGCCTTTCTCCTTGGGCAGCAGCGCCTGCGTCCATACATGCCAGGCCCAGACGTTCTTCTGACCCGAGAAATAGTCCGCATAGATGAGGCCGCTCGCAACGCGAGCCGGGATGCCCGCTCCGCGGAGGAGCGCCGCCAGCAGCACCGCGTGCTCGCTGCAATCTCCAGATCCGCTGCGCGCTGCGTCCGCTGCGGAGGCGAAGGCACTGGAGAGATTCTTGTTCCCGATGTGCTTGTCGACGAGCCGGCGCAGGTGTTCCGCTTTCGCTCGTGGTAAGTCGCCCTCCCG
>JBBQCR010000087.1:0-11241 GCA_038318935.1 Phycisphaerales bacterium | reverse complement strand
GACTTCGAAGTGCGTGCACTCGCCAACGGCTACGAACTATGGATGAGCTGCCTGAGCCGCGGCATCGCCGTGCTCACGGTCACGACATCGACGGCAATTCCGGGTGACCTCGACGGCGACGGTTCGGTCAACGCAGCGGATCTCTCGATCCTGCTGGGAGCGTGGGGAGCATGCGGCAGTCCGTGCACTGCCGATCTCGATGGCGACGGAGCGGTCGGCGCAAGTGACTTGGCGGCACTGCTTGGTGCGTGGTCGCGATGAGCAAGGCTCGCACAGTGAATGCAAACGAACTTCAAAGGAAACTAGTTATGACTCGACGTGAACTTGGAACAATCTCGACCTCTCGTGCGACGCGCACCAGCCGCATGGCCGCGGCGGCCTTGACCATCGGCGGATGCATCGCTGCTCCGTCGGCGGTGTCGGCTTCACCATCGGATTCTTTCGTAAGCGGGTCTTGGCAAGTCACCATCACCGATCTTGGCTTACTTCCCGGCGGCATCTACTCGTCGGCCTACGCAATCAACGACACCGGCAAGATCACCGGCACCGCGTACGACTCAACAGGTGCGCTCAAGAACGTGCAGTGGCTGAACGGTCAGATCTCGATCATGCCGGGCTTTGATCCATCGGGCGCATCGATCCCTGAGGATCTGAACGATGCGGGTGAAGGCGCCGGGCGACTCGTCATCGGCGGGTTCCTTTCCTACGGCATCTACTGGGACAGCCAGAACAACGCGTCCGCCTGCGAGGGTCTGCCTGGCGGCGGCTCCAGTCTCACCAAGGCCCGCGGGATCAATGCGTCGGGGCAGGTTGCGGGCATCGCCAAGGAAGGCTCGCCGAACTTCTTCGGTCACGCGGTCGTGTGGTTGAAGAACGCACTGCAAACCGATCTGGGATTCATGGGCGGCGGCACCTACTCCGAGGCCTATGGCATCAACGACCTCGGCCATGTCGTCGGTGTGGCAGCAATCGCCAACACCAATCAGCGTGCCTTCCTTTGGCAGAACGGCCGGTACACCGACCTCAGCACTTGGTCGGGCGGCACGTCCAACTCGAAGGCGTACGGAATCAACAACCAAGGGGTCATCGTCGGTCTGAACAACAACGTCGCCTCGCGCTGGCAGAACGGTTCGGTGTCGCCGCTCCCGATGCCGCCGGGCGTCTCGGCCTTCACGCCGGCGATCGACATCAACGACGCGGGCGACATCATCGCGACCGGTACGAAAGTCTTCCCCGTCGAAGTCGGCGTCCTCTGGCGAAACGGCGAAGCCATCGCCCTTGGCACGCTGCCCGGCGGCACGATCAGCCGAGCGCGGCGCATCAACGCCGCCGGCGAAATTGTCGGCGAAGCCAACGCAGCGAACGGAAACTTCCACGCCGTGAAGTGGACAGTCACGCCGATCGGACCGCCGTGTCCGGCGGACATCAACGGAAGCGGAACCGTCGACGCCTCTGACTTGGCCGTCTTGCTCGGCGCGTGGGGCAGTGCGAACGCCGCAGCCGACGTGAACGACGATGGCACGGTGAACGCTGCCGATCTCGGCATCCTGCTCGGGGCGTGGGGGGTGTGCGGGAGTTGAGGGGAGGACAGCGCGAACGCGTCCCACTCAATCACTGGCCCCACTCACTGGGACAAAATCAGCCGCATGCGCACCGTGATCGTGTCGGACTTCTTCAGCTTCTCCAGCGGAGCACCGGAGGCCCGCCAGCCGGCGATTGCGTCGAGGATTGGTCCGTCGATGTCGGGGTAGCCCGTCGGACGAAGGAACCCGAAGGACTTCGGGTTGCCCTGCTGATCGAAGGCGATCTCGACGATCGCGTTGCGCGGGTTCGATGTCACCAGCGTGAGGATCGTGAACTTCGGCTTACGGGTCTTGATCGTCAGACCCTTCGCGGCGATGGGCCGTCCGTTCTTCCACTGATTCGGCGGCACGATGATGATGCTGGTCGCATCGCTCTCCATGTCGCTGATCTCGCCGTCGCCGACGGGATTGCTGGTCCGCGGTCCGGCAGTCGTGGGCTGCACCGGACCGGCGACGCCTTGTGGCAACGGTTGTTCGTCGGGGCGTGGTGGTTGGGGATCCTCTGGCTGCTGTTGGGGCGGCGTTGGTTGCACGTCGGGCGGACTACTCGCGGGTGGCGGGTTGGGCGGCGCCGCGGGTGCGGACGAGGGGATCGGATCAGCGGGCGGTGGCTCGGTTCGCGGTGCGGTTGGCGCTGGCGGACCCACGTCGCCCGGCGCTGTCGGGTCAAGCGGTCCGGGCTCCGGCCGCGCTGGCTCGGGAAGCGGTGGCGCAGGAGTCGATGCAGGATCGACTGCGGGATCCGACGTCGGCCCGGGTTCGGCGGGGGATTCTGGTTTCGGTTCTGGTTTCGGTTCTGGTTTCGATTCTGGCTTCGGTTCTGGAACCGGATCCGTGGGCGGCTCAGGCTTCGGATTCGGTTTCGACTCTTCGGGCGTTGGTGCGGGAGTCGGCGGGGCGAGCGGATCGCGTGCCGGTTCTTCGACCGGATGAGCCTTTGGATCGGGAGTGTCGGTGGGCTTTGGCGCCGGGTCGAGCGGCGGAGTTTCGGTTCGCTCGGGAGTCTCCGGCTTCGCTGTCAAATCAGGTGGCGCAACACTCGGCTCCGCCTCGGTGGGCGGTGGCGCTGGCGGCGACGGCGGAGCCTGTACGCCGACCGGGCCGGACATCGTCGCGTCGCTTGGCGGCGCTGGCGGCATCGGATCTGCTGCGCGGCCCTCGTCCCCGGATGGCATCAACTGTCGTGCGGCCTGATCGGTCTCGGCCGGTCGGGCGAAGTGTTCGAGGAAGTCACTGAACCCGATCCAACTGATGGCCTTCGGATCGCCGTCGCCGATACCGAGGGCGATCTCGGGTTCTCGAGGCGGTGGTGCAGGACGCGGTGGTTCTGGCGGTGGCGCGACCGGCTCAGGGGGAACGAAGGTGATCAACGCTGCGGGATCTTCGAGCGGGTCGTTGGCCGCCTCGTGGACGAAGACCGCTGAACTCGAATGACCGAGTGCCAACGCCTGAATGAGGGCCGCGACTGGTGGAAGCAGCAGTGTCGCGTGCAACGCCAACGAGATCCCGACCGCGATGACTGTGGGTCGCGACGGAAGCGAGCGAAAGGGATCGGCGAGCGGGCTGAGCATTGTGAGCATGCCGAGCATGTTGAGCATGCTGCTGACAGGTCACGGCGGCCCCGCCGCAACCGCAACCGCAACCGCAACCGCAACCGCAACCAGCGCAGCGCGGCGCGGCGGCGTCAGGGCTTGAGTTGAATGGACGCGAGCGCTGTCGCCACGTCCGGCACGAACTGAAACAGCTTATCCAGCCCGGCAGTCATGAAGAGACCCCACACCGGATCATTGACCCCACAGAGTCGCAATTGGCGTCCCGATGCCAGCAGTCGCTTTCGCAGCGTCAGCAGCGCCGCCATGTTCGACGAGTTGAGGTAGGTCAGTCTGCTCAGGTCGAACACGGCCGAAGGCTCGAGCCCTTCGTTGGAGTCCAGCATGCGCGAGAATGCCGAGGCGTCTTCGGAGAACTGTGGCTCGTCTCCGAACTCGACGATGGAGATGTGATCAGACCAGCGTTCTACGGGCATATCGACGGAGGATAACAAACTCCGCTGCTTCAGGCCGTCGGTGGATCGGCCGGTCCGGTGCCGTTGGAACCGGGCGAGCCGTCGGTGGGGACGTTCTCGTCGGTGATCGTCGACTCGATTCCATTCTGGCCGTCGACGATGGTCGCTGTCGCGATGAGTTGATCGTCCTCGCGAATGCGCACCACGCGCACCCCTTGCGTGTTGCGACCGATGCGAGAGATCTCCGCCGCCGGGATCCGAACCAGCATGCCGCCGGAACTGATGAACATCAGGCTGTCGGTATCGCGAACCACGCGGACATCGACGACCGGCCCGTTGCGATCGGTGGTCTGAATGTCGATACGGCCGAGTCCGCCGCGTCCTTGCGGGCGCGTCGAGCCGTCTTCACTCTGCACCAGATACTCCTCAAGCGGAGTGCGCTTGCCGTATCCGTTGCGGGTGACCGTGAGCAGATCGGCGCCGTCGACGCAGCGGACCATGCCGACGATCTGGTCGCCCTCGGCGAGCTCCATTCCCTTCACGCCCGCAGCGGCCCGGCCCATCACCCGCACGTCCGCCTCCTCGAAGCGGATCGCCTTGCCACCAGCGGTCGAGAGCAGCACATGATCTTCGCCGGTGGTCTGGAGAACGCCGACCAGCCGATCTCCATCGTTGAGATTGATGGCGATGATGCCCGAGCGATTCACGTTGCGATAGTCCTTGAGACTCGTGCGCTTGACCTTTCCTTCGGAGGTGCCGAAGAAAAGATAGTCCTCGCTCTTCTCGAAGTCGGCGATCGGAAGGAATGCTCTGATCTTCTCGGCTTCCTTCAGTTCCAGCAGGTTCACGATGTTCCGCCCGCGACTGGTGCGGCCGAGCTCGGGAATCTGCCAGACCTTCATGCGGAAGACACGTCCGGTGTTGGTGAAACACAGGAGATCGTCGTGGGTCGAGCCGACGAAAAGCTGCTCGACGAAATCGTCGTCGCTCTTCTCCGCGCCCTTGATGCCCGTGCCGCCGCGGGCTTGCGAGCGATAGGTATCGACCGGAAGTCGCTTCACGTATCCCTGATGGGAAATGGTGACCACGACCTGGTGCTCCTGAATGAGCTCCTCGTAGGCGAAGTCATCGACCTCGCTCTCTTCGATCGTCGTTCGACGATCGTCGCCGAAGCGCTCCGCGATCTCGATGCAATCTTCCTTCAGGATGTCCAGGACCAGCCGCTCGTCGTTCAGGATGCGCTCGTAGCCATCGATCTCCTCGATCAGGGCGTTCAGCTCAGCGCTCAATCGCTCCAGCTCAAGACCGACGAGCTGGATCAATCGCAGCGCGCCGATGGCTTCGGCCTGCACGCGGGTCAGCCGGACTCCGTCCGAGCCGCCCTTCTCAAGCAACCGCGCGGGCACGAGCGGCGCTTGCGGATTGTCTCGCGAGATGCGGAAAGCCCGCTGCTGCAGCCGCTCGATCGCCTGTTCGCGCGTCCGTGAACTGCGGATGATCGCGATGACCTCGTCGATGTCGCAGACGGCGTAGATCAGTCCCTCAAGCTTGTGGGCCTGCTGCTTCGCCTGACGAAGAAGGAACAGCGTGCGACGTCGAATCACTTCCTTGCGGTGATCGATGTAGCACTGGATGAGTTGCCGGAAGGTGAGCGTCTTCGGCTGGCCGTTCACCAGCGCGATGTTGATGATCGAGAAGCTCGACTGCAGCGGCGTGAATTCGTAGAGCTGCTTCTCGACGACATTCGGATCGGCACCCTTCTTGAGCACCACCCGGATGCGGGTGCGGGCGTCGCGGCCGGAGTGGTTGCGAACATCCGCGATGTCCTCGATGCGACCGGCCTTGCTGGCGTCGACGATCTTCTCGATCAGTCCGCTCTGGACCACCTGGTACGGGATCTCGTCGATGACGATGACATCGCGGTTGTCGAGCTTCTCGTGATGCACCTTGCCGCGCACCACGATGCGTCCGCGGCCGGTGGCGTATGCGTCGATGACGCCGCGCCGCCCGCAGATCGCGCCGCCGGTCGGAAAGTCCGGTCCGGGAGCGATGTCGAGCAGCCGCTCGAGCGGAATGTTGGGGTCGTCGATGGTCGCGACGATCGCGTTGCAGATCTCGCGAAGATTGTGAGGCGGCATGGAACTCGCCATGCCGACCGCAATGCCCGAGGAGCCGTTGACCAGAAGGTTCGGCAGCTTGCCCGGCAGCACAACGGGCTCGGTGCGGGTGTCGTCGTAGTTGGACTTGAAGCCGACCGTTTCCTTGTCGATGTCGTCAAGCATCGCCATCGCCGCGCCGGTCATGCGGGCTTCGGTGTAACGCATCGCTGCCGGCGGATCACCTTCGATCGACCCGAAGTTGCCCTGCTTGTCGATGAGCAGGCAGCGGGTCTTCCAGTCCTGCCCCAGATTCACGAGCGTCGGATAGATGACCGATTCGCCGTGCGGGTGGTAATTGCCCGAGGTATCGCCGCAGATCTTGGCGCACTTTCGGTGCTTCTTGTTCGGTGCGAGTCGCAGATCGTGCATCGCCAGAAGGATGCGGCGCTGGCTTGGCTTCAGCCCGTCACGGACATCCGGCAGGGCACGATCCATGATCGTGCTCATCGCATAGGTCAGGTACGAGTCGTGCAACTCGCGCTCGATGTCGATGCTCGAAACGCGATCAAAATTCGGATCGATGGTGGGAAGCGCATCCGGCGAAGCGTTGCCGTTGCCGCCGTCGTTACCACCTTTGCCGATGTCCTTGGAAGCCATGGGTGCGATCGCGAGAGTGGGAAAGACGCAACGTCGGGCGGGTCGCAGAGGGCGCCGCCGCAACCCGCATCGGTGAAGACGAAAGTGTACCTGAAACCAACTTCTTTCGCCCTCAACGCGACGCTGCGGAGGTCGCGCGCAGCAGCGCCAGATACTCGATGTTTCCCGGCACCCCGAGGGTCCTGCTGGTCTTCCCTCCAACCAGCGGCGATTGCATGCACCCGAGTACCTCGGCGCCCAACGAAGGCATCGTTGCAAGGACTCGAGCGAGTACTGACGGTGCGCGATCCTGCGGCAAGAATCCACGCACGAGCCACGCCTTCTCGACTCCCTCCACCTCGTAGTGTGGCTTGATCAGCGTCACGATGCGACCGCCGGAAGCGAGCCAGCGCAGCGCCACCGGAATCGCGAGCCGCTGCTGTGTCCACGCAAGATCGATCGCGAGGAGATCAACGCCGACGGCGGGAGCCTCGGCGTGCAGCGCGTTTGTTCGCTCGCGTGTTTCGACGCGCGGATCGTTGCGCAGGGTCCACGCCAGCGTCCCGTAGCCGGTGTCGATCGCGACTACCGATGCGGCACCTCGTTGCAGCATGCAATCGGTGAATCCGCCGACATTGCAGCCGAAATCAGCGCAGCGCGCGCCGGTGCAATCGACGCCAAACTCCTGCAGAGCCGCGTCGAGCTTCTCACCGGCCCGAGACACGAATCGCCGCTCCGTCATGGCGCAGACTGTACCGGGGACCTCCGCGCCTGCCGATCGGTGTCTCTTTGGATTAGCTCGCCCTGATCGCAATCGCTGCGTGACGGATGCCGACGATCGCGACGCCGAATCGGTCCGCGGCGGCGAGCACGGCGGGGCGATCGATGAGTATGACGCGACCTGTGCCCACCGCGATGCAGCCGCCGCCGCAGCGAGCGAGGCGCTCGACCGTGCCCACGCCGATCGTCGGCACGTCGGCCCGCATGTCGTGGTCGTCGCGGGCGCTCTTGAGAAGGGTCCAGCCCTTCGCTCGGCAGAGTTCGCCCGCGCGATCGATCATGCGGTCGGTGCCTTCGACGGCCTCCACCGCGATGATGTCACGGTCACGCACCGCGATCGATTGGCCCACGTCAAGGGCGAGCAGGCTCGTCAGCATCGGCCATGCGAAATCCATATCGCCTTGTTGCAGGGACGTCGGCTTGACGCGCCCCATCGGGCCTTCGCTCGCAAGGTGCTCGGGGATGAAGGTGGTCGAATCGATGAGTCGCACTCCGCTGACGAGGAGCTCTTCGGCCAGCGCCGTCAGCAAGGTGCCGGAGCGGTGGTCGTGTCGAGCCCGACGATACCAGACCATCGCCGCTCTCCAATCGGGCAACTGTCGCAGCGCCCGCAGCGGGTCGTGCATGCGGGCCTTGCTGACGCGGCCGACCATGACCGCGTCGCTGATGCCCATCGAACGGGCCAGACGAATCCACCTGCCGAGTTGAATGATGCCCGCTTGTCGAAAGTCGTCGCAGAGTCCCGGCAACTCGGGAACGAACTGGTCACGCAAGCCGATGCACGCGACGCGTCGCCCCGCGGCGCGCATGCCTTGGGCGACGAGGACCGGCAGTTGTCCCTGACCGGCGATGAGTCCGATGACTGGCTGCTCGCTCACGCGGTGCGAGTGTCCGTCTTCGAGGCGTGCGGGTCAACCCGTCCGTGATCGGTGGGGGCTGCGAGCAGGAAGTCCACGACCGCGACCGGATCCGCGTCGATGCGGAGCAGGTCTCGCACGGCCGGCCGGATGAACCGGTGCTCGATGCCGTGTTCGATCATCGCAATCATCGGGTCGTAGTAGCCGTGGTCGTTGACCACACCGATCGGCTTGGCATGATTCTGAAGCACCCGACCGACGAGGATCTCAAAGAACTCCTCGTAGGTTCCGAGTCCGCCGGGCAGAATCAGGAACGCGTCGCCGTGCTCTTCGAGCAACCGCTTTCGTTCCCGCATCGAGTCGACGACGATCAGCTCATCGCAGCCGGTCCATCCTTGTTCGAGTTCGAGCAATTGCTTGGTGATGACGCCGGTGACCAGTCCACCGTCGGCTTTGGTCGCCCGGGCGACTTCGCCCATGAGTCCGATGCCGCCTCCGCCGTAGACGAGGCGCACTCCGCGTCCCGCGAGGGCACGGCCGACGCGCCGGGCGGCCACGGCAAAATGGGGTTCGAGCGCCGTTGACGAGGCGCAGTACACGGTGATGGCGGCGATGCGTTGCATAGAAGATGCGGGGTAGAAGCAGCGTACCGAAACGTTCTCTGCCCGCGCTCGCGCGTCGCCCCGATGCGTCCCCAACCCGCAGCCGCTCGCGTTCCGCTACCTTTCCCCTCGTGGTCCCGTACGTCCTCTCTTTTCTTGTCGTCGGCTTCGCCGTCGCGTGTCCACTCACAGGGCTCCTGGTTCGCATCGGGCATCGCGTGGGGGCGCTCGACTCCGCAGGCGTTGCCGGTCACGCGAAAGTCCTGCGAAAGATTCCCAACATCGGCGGCATCGCCATCTTCTGGGGATTTGCAGGTCCGATGCTCGTGGGACTGGCGATCCTCACCGTCGCGCCCGACGTCGCATTTCGCTTGGTGCCGCCGGCGCAGCGCTTCGCGGAACGACTGCACGATGCGCTTCCAGCGACGTGGGCTGTTCTCCTGGGGGCGAGCGTCCTGCATGTCATGGGACTCGTCGATGATCGCAAGGCTCTCGGTCCAGTCCTGAAACTTGTCGTGCAACTTGCGGTCGCAATCACCGTCGCGTGGTGGTTTGACGTGCGGCTGCTCTCGGCGCTCGACAAGTGGTATGGCACGGTCGGTCTCATCGCCAGCATCGCGATCACCGTCGGTTGGATCGTGCTGGTCACCAACGCGATGAACTTCCTTGACAACATGGACGGGCTGTCGGCAGGACTCGGAGCAATTGCCGCAATGGTGCTGATGACCGCGACGCTTGTCAACGAGCAATGGTTCATCGGGGCGCAACTGGCGCTGTTGGCGGGAAGTCTGATCGGATTCCTGATCTTCAATCGTGCGCCTGCCCGCATCTTTATGGGCGATGGCGGTTCGCTCGTGATCGGCTTTCTTCTCGCGACACTCGTCGCCCGGACGACCTTCGTCGACACCGAGGATCCCTCGTTCGCTCTCGGTTCCGCGTGGTACGGCGTGTTCATGCCCTTGGCGGTCCTGGCGATCCCGCTCTACGACATCGTGACGGTTTCGGCAGTTCGCATCGCCCAAGGCAAATCGCCGCTGGTCGGCGACCACCAGCACTTCTCGCATCGACTCGTGAAGCTGGGCCTCTCGCGTCCTGCGGCGGTCGGCGTCCTCTGGATGCTTGGCGCGGTGACCGGCATCGGCGGCATCGTGCTGGGAACGCTGAAGCCTTGGCAAGCGATCCTGATCGGCGCGCAGACGCTCTTGGTGCTGGTGGTGATCGCGGTGCTCGAGCGGGCGGTCCACAGTCAGCGCGGCACCTCCAACGGGAGTCCGCGCGATGGAACGTGAAGGTTCGCTCGGACGATGGGCGACGCTCCTGATCGTCGCGGTTGCTGCGATCCGCTGTTGCGTCGCCATTGTCTGGCAGGTCCGCTTCGACACCGATCCTGCGAGCAACCCCGCGAGTTTCGCCGGCATCGGACCGTTTGGAAGTTTCGTCCTCGATGCGATCCTGTTGGCGGCCAGCGGCGCCGCCCTGATCGCGGAGCGTCGCGCCGGACGACGGATCGAGAACTGGCTGGTGATCACCGCATCGCTTCCGGCAATCGCGATCTTCGCACACGGCATCGAGCAGGCTTCCGATCTCTTTCGAGGAACGACCTGGCTGGCCGCCGCCTTCGCCGGTGTCGCCGCTGCGCATCTGGCTCGCGACGCGGGTCAGCGGCGGATTCTTATCGCCGGCGCTGTTGCCGTACTGGTTCCGCTCCTGTTGCGCGGTGCAGAACAAGTACTCATCGATCATCCGCAGATGGTCGCGACGTTCGAGAAGGAAAAGCTGAGGATCTTCGCCGAGCGCGGCTGGACGCCTGACGGAGCGTCTGCCCGGGCGTTCGAGCGGCGACTGACGCAGTCGGAGGCAAGTGCCTGGTTCGGTTTGTCGAATCTCTACTCGGCGATGATGGCCTTCGGTGTGCTCTTCTTCGGTGGCATGGCGATGCTGCGCCGTCGTGACGATCGCACGTCGCTTATCGCCGTGGTGCTCGGATTGGCGTGCGCGACGCTACTGGTCGTCAACTTTTCGAAAGGCGCCATCGTCGCAGCGGGTTTCGGGGCGATTGTCATCGCGGCGGGACTCTGGCGGCGAACGACCAACTGGGCACCCGCCTTCGCGATCGCGTTCGTCCTGCTCGCAGCCGTCGCACCCGCGCTGCGTGGCGCGCTGCCCGAAGGATTCGGCCACGAGCGAAGTCTGCTTTTTCGCTGGCACTATCTTGAAGGCGCGGTCGGGGCATTGCCCGCGGCCATGCCGATCGGCGTCGGACCGGATGGCTTTCAAGACATCTATCTCCGCACCAAGCCGCCGCGCAGTCCCGAAGATGTGATGAGCACGCATGCCATGCTCGTCGATTGGTTGGTGCTGCTGGGACCGCTTGGACTGGCGTGGGCGTTCGTCGTCGGTCGACTGCTTTGGAAGCGTCCAATCGTCGAAGCCGACGCGAGCGATTCCACCGACGCGCGATCAGCGTGGCGGGCGTCGGTGATGATTGCCGTCGGAATCTTCGCGTCGATGGCGATCGCGGAGCAGAGTCTTCTCAGCGGCAGTTGGATCGCCATCCGAAGCGTCATGATGCTCGGCTTCGTCGCGATGTTTCTCCTCTCCGATGCGTGGCTCCGTCGCGGTGGGGCAGTTTCGGCGGTGTTGCTCGGAGCCGTCACTGCGGTGCTCTGCCAAGCCCAG